>NZ_JBFUEO010000004.1:0-159024 GCF_056403935.1 Pedococcus sp. P2_E4
GCGTCGGGCGCTGCGTCGGCCGGCGGGTCGGCCGGCGGGTCGGCCTGCGGGTCGGGCAGCGGGTGGCTCACGTGGTCGCTGACGACGTCCGCTCGCTCGTGGACCCGTCGGCGCTCTGCGGGATCGTCGTCGCCTCGCTCGTCGTGCTGGCGGGTCACCTGGCCGTCTTCGTGGTCGCCGCCCGGGCGGTGGGTGTCGGCCTGCCCGTCGGCCAGCTGGTCCCGGTGGCGCTGGTCGTCCTGCTCGGGGCGATGCTCCCCCTGAACATCGCAGGCTGGGGTCCTCGCGAGGGCGTTGCCGCCTGGGCCTTCGCCACCGCCGGCCAGGACGCGACCCGTGGTGTGGCCGTGGCCGTCGTCTTCGGGGTGATCGTGTCCGTGGCGACCCTGCCGGGGGCGCTCCTCCTCCTGCGGCGGTCGGACCGGGGGGTCGCCCGTGCCTGACCGCCCCTACACGCTGCTGAGCTGCGCGATCTCCCTCGACGGGTACCTCGACGACGCCTCGGGGCAGCGGCTCGTCCTGTCCAACGCCGCCGACCTCGACCGCGTCGACGCCCTGCGGGCGCGCAGCGACGCCATCCTCGTCGGGGCGGGCACGGTCCGGGCCGACAACCCGCGACTCCTCGTGCGTTCCGCGACCCGACAGGCCCACCGGGTCGCCGAGGGTCGGGCGCCGACACCGTGCAAGGTCACCGTCACCCGGCGCTCGCACCTGGACCCGGCGGCGGCCTTCTTCACCACCGGGGAGGGACCCAAGCTCGTCTACTGCGCGAGCGCGTCGGTGAGCCGGACCCGCGACCTGCTCGGCTCCGTCGCGACCGTGGTCGACGCCGGACCTGCCCCGTCGATGTGCACGGTGACCGAGGACCTGGCCGCGCACGGAGTCCGGCACCTCCTGGTCGAGGGCGGGCAGGACATCCACACGCAGTTCCTGCGGGCCGGACTCGCAGACGAGCTGCAGGTCGTCGTCGCCCCGCTGTTCGTGGGCGACTCCCGGGCCCCCCGTGTCGTCCGCGACGGACCGCTGCCGTGGAACCGCGACCGCCGCGCCCGGCTCGCCGAGGTCCGCCGGCTGGGTGACGTCGTCCTCCTCCGCTACGCCCTGTCGGAGCGGTTCGCCGCGTCCCGCGGAGCCGAGCCATGACCGGAGCCGAGCCATGACCGGAGCAGAGCCATGACCACGGACGTGCCTGCCGCGAGCATCCGCATCGAGGTCGTGGTCCCGCTGCGCTTCGCCGACGGGTACGACACCGTGGCGCGGGTGCTGTCCTTCGACGGGCTCGTCGACGGGCTCGAGCACGTCGCCGTCGCCCTCGGGGACCGTGCCACGGGCTCGCCGGCCGACCGCCGCCCCTCGGACCGACCGCTGGTCCGGCTGCACAGCGAGTGCCTGACGGGTGACGTCCTGGGCAGCCAGCGCTGCGACTGCGGAGCGCAGATGCGCGAGTCGGTCGAGCGCATCGCCGAGGTGGGTGGCTACCTGCTGTACCTGCGACAGGAGGGCCGCGGCATCGGGCTCTACCGCAAGCTCGACGCCTACGGTCTGCAGGACCTGGGGCTGGACACCTACGAGGCCAACCTCGCCCTGGGGTTCCGCCCGGACGCGCGCGACTACACCGTGGCCGCGCAGATGCTCCACGCCCTCGGGGTGTCCGAGCTCGCCCTGCTGAGCAACAACCCTGACAAGGCCGCCCAGCTCGCACGCCTGGGGGTCGAGGTCACCGAGGTGGTGGCCACCGGGGTGCACTGGACCCCGGCCAACGCCCGGTACCTCACGACGAAGGCGGAGCGCGGCGCCCACACGTTCGTCCTGCGTCGCGGGTCCGTGACCACGTGAGCCGCGCGACAGCCGAGTGGACATCCCTGTCCCTGCCGTCGCCGGCGCGGCGGTCGGTGGTGATGGGCACTCGCGGCGTGACGTTCGCGGGTCTGACCTCGGTCGCGTCGCTGCTCGCCGTCCTGGGCCTCACCGCGGGCCTGAGCGCTTCCGGCTGGCTGACGGGACTCGCCCTCGGCCTGGTCCTGTCAGTGGCCGTCGGTCGGGGAATGCACAGCGCCCGCCTCCTCGGCGCCGGCCACGCGGACCTCATCACCCTCTCGCGCGGAGTCCTCGCCTGCGGCCTGGGTGCCCTCGCCGTGGACGCCCTCCTCGGGCGTGGTCACACGCCGGCGCTGCTCGCGCTGGCCGTCCCAGCCCTGCTCTCGGACGCCGTGGACGGCTGGGTCGCCCGGCGCCGCGACGCGGCGACGGCCTTCGGGGGACGCCTCGACGGCGAGGTCGACGCCTTCCTCATCCTGGTCCTGAGCCTGTATGCCGTGCCGTCCGTCGGATGGTGGGTCCTGTCCGCGGGGCTGGCGCGCTATGCGTTTGGGCTCGCCGCGCGGGGACTGCCGTGGATGCGCCGGGAGTTGCCCTTCCGCTACTGGCGCAAGGTGGTGACAGCGACGGTGAGCATCGTGCTGACGGTCGCAGCGGCCGATCTCCTGCCCCCGTCGTGGACGGCCGGGGTGGTGGCCGTCGCGCTCGTGCTGCTCGCCGAGTCGTTCGGTCGCGACGTGATCTGGCTGTGGCAGCGCCGTGGGCGCCGGCGCGGCCGAGTCCTCGACGACCGGCCACCACGGGCTGCGGACGAGCGGCCTCGGGCGAGACGCCCTGGGCCCGCGTGGGCGGTCGTGCGCGACGTGCTCGCGATCGCCGTGGTGTGGGTCACCCTGCTGCTCCCCGACCAGCCGAGCCGGCTGGCTGCCCCGGCCTTCCTGCGCCTGCCGGTCGAAGCCCTGCTCCTGGCCGCTCTCGCGCTGGTCCTGCCGTCGAGGTGGGCGAGGCGGACGGCCCTGCTCCTGGGCGTGGTGCTCGCTGTCCTGACGCTGCTGAAAGTCCTCGACCTGGGGGCCTTCGCGGTCCTCGACCGCCCGTTCGACCCGGTGCCCGACCAGGGCCTGCTCGGGTCGGGTCTGGGCTTCGTGCGCGACTCGTGGGGCCCGTGGGCGGCCGCCGGCGCCGTCGTCGCAGTGGTGCTCGTCGCCGGCGCGATCCTCGCCGGAGTCCCCGTTGCCGTCGGCCGCCTCACCCGAGTCGTCGCGGGCCACCCCACCGCGGGCAGGCCACTGGTTGTCGTCCTCGCGGTCGCGTGGCTCGGGTGCGCGGTCGTGGGCCTCCAGGTCGCGCCGGGCGAACCACTGGCAGCGGCGGACGCCTCGCGGTTCGGGGTCGACTCGGTGCGGACCACGGTCACCACCCTGCGCAACCAGCAGCGCTTCGACCAGGAGGTGACGGCCGACGCGCTTCGCGACCCGGCGCGCGCCGACCTGTCGGGCCTGCGGGGCAAGGACGTCCTGGTGGTGTTCGTCGAGAGCTACGGGCGGGTCGCCCTCGAGGGGCCCGAGTCGGAGCAGATCCGGGCGATGCTCGACGACCACACAGCGCGGCTCGCGGCGGCCGGCTACACCGCCCGGAGCGCCTACCTGACCTCACCCACCTTCGGTGGCAGCAGCTGGCTGGCCCACGCGACCTTGATGTCCGGCGTCTGGACGGACTCGCAGGGGCGGCACGACCGGCTCGTGTCCGGGAGCCGCACCACGCTCTCCGGCGTGTTCGCGCGAGCGGGGTGGGACACCGTGGCGGTCGTGCCTTCGAACCACGGACCCTGGCCGGAGGCCCGTTCCTTCTACCGTTTCGACCGCATCCACGACCGTTCCGGGCTCGGGTATGCCGGGCCGAGGTTCGGCTTCTCCGCCATGCCGGACCAGTACACCTTGGCCGCGTTCGCGCGCCTCGAGCTTGCGACCCGGGATCGTCCGCCGCTCATGGCCGAGATCGACCTCACGTCGAGCCACGGGCCCTGGGCGCCCCTGCCGACCCAGGTCGACCCGGCCCTGCTGGGCGACGGCTCGGTCTTCGACCTGCAGGAGGCGAACGCCGTCACGGCCAAGGAGCTCTGGAAGGACCGGTCGAAGGTCCCGGCCGCCTACCGCACCTCGATCGCCTACTCCCTGGCGAGCCTCCTGACGTTCGTGCAGACGTCCGGTGACGAGAACCTCGTCGTGCTGTTCCTCGGGGACCACCAGCCATCGACGATCGTCACCGGATCCGGAGCACGACGGGACGTGCCCGTCACGGTCATCGCCCACGACCCCGCGGTGGTCGACCAGATCCAGGGCTGGGGCTGGCAGGAGGGACTGCGACCGGACGACGCGGCCCCCGTGTGGCGGATGGACGCGTTCCGCGACCGGTTCGTCTCCGCCTTCAGCCACCCCTCGTCACCGACGGCCGGAGCGCCCCGATGACCCACGCTGCCGAGGCCGTGGCTGGGCCGGCGGCCGGCGTCCTGGCCCGGCCGGGCGCCAATGCCGTCGCCCACCCACTCGCCGATCCACTCGCTGATCCACTCGCCGACCGGTCGGCGCTGGACCGGGCGCTGTGGCGGGCCCGAGAGTCGGCATTCGACCCGGGCGAGTTCGTGGGTCAGCAGGGGTTCATGAGGGCCCGCGACGTCCTCGCCCTCGCCGATCGAGCCGGCGTGGCCCCAGGCGTCGTCGTCCTCGACCTGTGCTGTGGCGTCGCAGGTCCCGGGCTGTTCGTCACCGCCTCGCGAGGGTGCACGTACCTCGGGGTGGATGAGGACCCCGACGCGATCGCCGTCGCGCGCCAGCGAGCCGACCACGCCGGCCTCACCGTCGACCTCGAGGTGGCCCGAGTGCCCCCCGTTCCGCCTGGGCGCTACGAGGTCGTGCTGCTGCTCGAGACCCTGCTCGCCTTCCGGGACAAGCGAGCGCTGCTCGAGGGCATCCGTGACGCGCTCGTCACGGGTGGCCGCGTCGCGTTCACCGTCGAGGAGGGCCTGCCACTGACCGACGCCGAACGACAGCAGATGCCTGCCGCGGACACGGTGTGGCCCACCCCGTTGCCGGACCTGCTGTCGGACCTGACGCGAACCGGGTTCCGGGTCACCTGGCGGCAGGAACAGACCAACGCGCACCGGGCCGTCGTCGACTCACTGCTCTGGGCCTACACGAACTCCGCACCCGATCTGCGACGCAGGGGGCACACCGTTGTCGACGACCTCGTGACGTCGCACCGGCTGTGGAGCCACTGGCTGCAGGAGGGACGGGTGCGCAAGTTCGCCGTCGTGGCGCGGAAAGTGTGACCCGAGCCCGCACCGCACCGCGTGCACGACGGCCAGGGCGCTCGTGCAAACGCGGGAGGCACGCCCCCGGGCGTCGAGCACACTGGCAGGGTGAGCAGCGACCCTCCCGCGGTCCCGGCTTCGGTCCGCGCCCAGATCCTCGCCACCGAGCACTGGAGCCTGCTCGCCACCCGGGGCATGACGGGGTCGGAGGTCATGAGCCGGATCACCATCCACCTGACCGTCACGTCGGCCTCACTCGTGGTCCTGGCGCTGGTGGCCCAGGCGACCGGCTTCGGGCCAGGGTTCCAGGTGATGGCGATCGGGCTGGCCGCGGCCGCCCTCGTCCTGGGAACGCTCACCGGCATGCGCGTCATGAACGCGAGCAACGACGACGCCGCCCTCGTGGTCGGCATGAACCGGCTCCGAGCGGCCTACGTCGACCTCGACCCGGGCATCGAGCCCTATCTCGTCACGTCCATCTACGACGACGAACGCGGGCTGACCATGACCTACTCGATGGGCTGGCCGCGCAGCACCGTCAGCCACGTGATGGCAAGCACCTCGTTCTTCATGACCGTGTTCAACAGCATGGTGGCCGGGACGCTGGGGGCGCTCGTGGCGTCGGCGGCCGGGGCCGGCACGGCGACGGTCGCGATCCTCGGCACCGCGGTGGGTCTGCTGAACCTCGGGATCCACCTGGCGATCGGCCGGCGCATGTTCTCGCAGATCCACCCCCAGTCGCGCTTCCCCAGCCCGCCTGCCGCCTGAGCCACGTCCGTCCTGCGAGACGGGCCGGCATCACTGTGGACGCCTGCCGGGCGGCCGTGCTGCACTGGTGCCATGTCTTCGACCACCGCACCGGTCTGCGCGCGCATGGGCTCCTCCATGTGTCGCTGCGCCATGCGGTGTTGCTGCCACTGCGCCTGACCAGCCCGCAGCAGCCACGGCCTCCTCCTCGTGAGTCGAGCGCCACCAGACCCGGAGACGAACCATGAGCACCACTGCACCCAGCCACACGGCATACCGCCGCATCCACCTCGACCTGCTCCTGATCCAGGGCTCGCTGTGTCCCCGAATGTGTTGCCACGCCGCACATTCCGACCTCAGCACCGACCCTTGGACCCACGTACAGGAGCAGCACCATGACCGCCATCACCACCGCCGGGACCCCCGGCGTCAACCGCTTCAGCCGCAGCCAGCTGCTGCGCACCGCCCGGCTCTTCGCCACTGACCCCGACCTGCGCCGGCTGGTCGACCTCGACGCCAGCGAGCGCACCTGGCACCGCCTCGACGCCACCGACCACCTCGAGATCTGGCTCATCGCCTGGCCCGTCGGCAGCCACACCGGTTGGCACGACCACCTCGAGTCCGAGGGCGCCTTCCTCACGGTCGAGGGCGAGCTCGCGGAGCAGACGTGGTCCGGAGGCACGACCCACGACCGCTACCTCTGGGAAGGAGAGGGCCGGTCGTTCGGTGGACACCACGTGCACAACGTGAGCAACCTCGGCGACCGACCCGCGCTGTCGGTGCACGTCTACTCCCCCGCCCTGCGCGGGATGACGCGGTACGCCCTGCTGGGCGGCGTTCTCCGCCAGACCGGCGTCGAGCGGGCAGGGGAGCAGTGGTGACCGCCACGGCCACGCGGACCGAGGCACCCGCCGCACACTGGGAGACCCGGCTGTTCAGCGGCGGACGGGGCTGGGAGGCGCCGGTCTACGAGGGCGTCGACGACCAGCTCGCGGACGCACGCAGCCGCCTGCGCCGGGTGAGCGCCCGTGCGGCCTACCAGGAGGCGTTGTACGGCCGCGCCCTGATCGTCGACATCCGTCCGGCGGCCCAGCGAGCGGCCGAGGGCGAGATCGCCGCCCACCTGGCGCCGCTCGTCGTCGAGCGCAACGTCCTCGAGTGGCGGTTCGACCCTCGCCACGAGGCGCGCCTCCCGGTGGCGGGGTTCGAGGTCAGGGTGATCGTCCTCTGCCAGGAGGGTTTCACCTCCAGCTTGGCCGCAGATGCATTGCTGCGCCTCGGAATTCGCCGCGCCACCGATGTGGTGGGTGGGTTCCGTGCGTGGCGCGAGGCAGGTCTGCCGACCGCCGCCTGAGCGGTGCGGTATGCCGCGGAGTCAGCCCCGCGGCATACCGCACCCTCGGGACCGGGCCCGACGCTAAGGTCGGGCGGCCGCGGGCACCGGGGCCCGGCAGCCTCAGAGATAGAGGCCCGTCTGTCCGTCCTGGACGCGCGCCGCGGCAACGGCGTGGATGTCGCGCTCCCGCAGCACGACGTAGTCCTTGGAGTGCACCTCGACCTCGGCGCGGTCCTCGGCGTCGAACAGGACACGGTCGCCGCTCTCGACCTGGCGGACGTTCTGCCCGGTCGCGACGACGGTGCCCCACGAGAGGCGACGACCCACCGAGGCCGTGGCGGGGATGACGATCCCGCCGCCCGAGCGGCGCTCGCCGCCCTCGCCCTCGAGCGAGACGAGCACCCGGTCGTGCAGCATGCGGATCGGGAGCCGGTCGAGCGACCGGTCGGTGGGGACGGTCTCGGCCACGGCGGACTCAGCCACGGCGGCGGCGCAGGGCCCCGATGCCGATCAGCGCGACCGCGGCGGCCGCCAGCGCGGCGATGCGCTCCGTGCGCAGGTCGCCGCTCTCGGTGCGGGTCGCCTCGGTGAACTTCGCCTTGGCCGCCTCGGCCTGACGCCGCGCGATCTCCTTGGGGGCGGTGCGGACGTGCAGCTCGTCGACCGTGCCCGCCAGCCGGTCACGAGCGGCGGCGATGTCGGCCTCGATCTGCTCGACCGACCTGGTCTCGGTGTCGTCGCTCATGGGTGCTCCTCGAAGATGCGGTTGCGGGCGGAGGCAGGTGTCAGTCGAGGCCGAGGTCGCGGCGCAGCTTGGCGACGTGACCGGTGGCCTTGACGTTGTAGAACGCGTGCGAGACCTTGCCCTCGGGGTCGACGACCACGGTGCTGCGGATGACGCCCTCGACGGTCTTGCCATAGAACTTCTTCTCACCGAAGGCCCCGTAGGCGTTCATGACCGACCGGTCCGCGTCGGACAGCAGCTGGATCGTGAGGCCGTCCTTGTCGCGGAACTTCGCGAGCTTCTCGGGCTTGTCGGGTGAGATGCCCAGGACCTCGTAGCCCTTGCCGCGCAAGGTGTTGATGTTGTCGCTGAAGTCGCAGGCCTGGGTCGTGCAGCCCGGCGTCATGGCTGCCGGGTAGAAGTACACGATCACGTTCTGGCCGCGCAGGTCCGACAGCGAGACGTCCTCGCCCTGGTCGTTGGTCAGGGTGAAGTCCGGGGCGGTGTCGCCGGGGACCAGTCGCTCGCTCACGGGTCTGCCTCTCCATGGGGCCGGTTCCTTGTTGCAAGTAGTTTGCAATAAGGTGGTTGTCGGATACCAACCTACCCAAGTGGTGCCGACGACGAACCCTGGAGACCCCCCGCATGCACGTGCCTGACGGATTCCTCGACGCCCCCACCTCGATGGGCACGGCCGCGGTGGCGGTCGTCGGCGTGGGTCTGGCGCTGCGCGGGGCGCGCCGGGAGCTCGACGACCGCACCGCTCCCCTGGCCGGTCTGGTCGCCCTGTTCATCTTCGCCACCCAGATGCTCAACTTCCCGGTCGCCGCAGGCACCTCCGGMCACCTGCTGGGCGGTGCCCTGGCGGCCGTGCTCGTCGGTCCCTGGACCGCCACCCTCGCCATCACCGTGGTGCTCATCGTCCAGGCGACGCTCATGGCCGACGGCGGCCTGACGGCGTTGGGCACCAACGTGACCCTGATGGGCCTGGTGGGTGTCTGGGTGGGCTGGCTGGTCTTCGTGGCGGTCCGGGCCGTGCTGCCGAAGCGGCCCGCCTCGGTGGTGCCGGCAGCAGCGGTCGGCGCCCTGGTCTCCGTCCCGGCAGCCGCCTTCGTGTTCTCGCTGCTGTTCGCGGTCGGCGGCGCCGACGTGCCGTTCTCGACCGTGGTCACCGCGATGGTCGGCGTCCACAGCGTCATCGGCGTCGGCGAGGCGGTCATCACCGCCCTCGCCGTGTCGAGCATCGTCGCCGTCCGGCCCGACCTCGTCCACGGCGCCCGGCCGAGCCTGCGTGAACGCACCCTGACCCTTCGCAGCGAGGTGCCGGCATGAGCACCGGGACGGCCACTCGCCCGCGCGTGACGACGCGTCGACTCGTCGTCGTCGGCGTCCTCGTCTCGCTGTTCCTCGCCGCAGTCGTGTCCTTCTACGCGTCGAGCCACCCCGATGGCCTGGAGTTCGTGGCCCGCAAGACCGGGTTCGACCGATCGCTCACCGTCCACGACACGGCGGACTCCCCGTTTGCCGGCTACGCCACCAAGGGCGTCGACGACGCGAGGCTGTCCGGCGGGGTGGCCGGGGTCGTCGGTGCCACCGTGGTGTTCGTGCTGGCCGGCGGCCTTTTCCTCGCCCTCCGGCGGCGGGACCGCGGCGACGCCACCGCCGCGGCCGACCACGACGGGGAGCGCTGACGTGGGCGCCGGGCACGGCCACCACCTGCACTTCCACGGGCACTCCGTCGTCCACCGCCTGCCGGCGCACGTCAAGCTCGTCGCCCTGGCGGTGTTCGTCGTCACCGTGGTCCTCACCCCCCGGACCGCCTTCGCCGCGTATGCCGTCCACCTCGCCCTCGTCCTCGTCGCCCAGCGCAGCTCGCGGGTCCCGTTCGGCTACTACGCCCGGCGGATGGTGGTCGAGGTCCCGTTCGTGGTGTTCGCGCTCCTGATGCCGTTCGTCGCCACCGGTCCCCGCGTCGGCCTCGGCCCGCTGCGGCTGTCCGAGAGCGGGCTGGTCGCCGCGTGGGCCCTGCTGGCCAAGGGGACCCTCGGCGTGATGGCGTCGCTGGTGCTCGCGACGACGACCGAGCCACGGCACGTGGTCGCCGGGCTCGAACGGCTGCGGCTGCCCCAGCAGCTGGTCCAGATCATGGGGTTCATGGTCCGCTACCTCGAGGTCGTCACCGGGGAGATGGCGCGGATGAAGGTGGCCCGGGAGTCGCGTGGGTTCCAGCCCCGGTCGGTCAGCTCGTGGCCGGTCCTCGCGACCACTGCCGGTGCCCTGTTCATCCGGTCCTACGAACGCGGCGAGCGAGTCCACCTCGCCATGCTGTCGCGGGGCTACACCGGCCGGCTCCCGGTCACGCACCCCATGACGGCCACCCCGTCGCAGTGGCGCCTGGCCGGCGCCCTCCCGGTCGCAGCCGTGGCGACGTTGCTCGTGGCGGTGACCCGGTGAGCGTCCCCGTGCTCGACGTCCGCGGCCTGGCCTATGCCTACCCCGATGGCCACCAGGCCCTCTTCGGCGTCAACCTGCACGTGCACCGGGGTGAGCGGGTCGCCCTGCTCGGTCCCAACGGCGCCGGCAAGACGACGCTGGTCCTCCACCTCAACGGCATCCTGAGCGCGGGCGCCGGATCGGTCGCCGTGTCCGGGCTGCCGGTGACCCCGGACAACCTCATGGAGATCCGGCGCCGGGTGGGGGTGGTGTTCCAGGACCCCGACGACCAGCTGTTCATGCCGTCCGTCCGCGCCGACGTGGAGTTCGGCCCGGCCAACCTCGGGCTGCGTGGCGCCGCCCTCGAGGCCCGGGTGCTGGGAGCGCTCGACCGCGTCGGCATGGTCGACTTCATCGACCGCCCACCGCACCACCTGTCCTTCGGGCAGCGGCGTCGGGTGGCGGTGGCGACCGTGCTCGCGATGGAGCCCGAGATCCTCGTGCTCGACGAGCCGTCGTCCAACCTCGACCCCGCGTCGCGGCGCGAGCTCGCCGACATCGTCAGGTCTCTCGACGTCACGGTGCTGATGGTCACGCACGACCTGCCCTACGCCTACGAGCTGTGCCCGCGGTCCGTCGTCCTGTCCGACGGGGTGGTGGTGGCCGACGGGCCGACTCGCGACGTCCTCAGCGACGACGCGCTGATGTCAGCGCACCGGCTCGAGCTGCCGTTCGGGTTCGACCCCCGGGCGACCCCGGCCCCCTGATCCTGCGGGCGCCATCCCGTGCCCGTGTGGCGCTCAGAGCCAGGCGGCCTCGTCGGTGCCGAAGTGGTGGCCGACCCAGGCGAACTCCCGGGGTCCGTCGTCGACCCGGAACGCCGGCCGCGCCGAGGTCACGACCCCGGATGGTGTGGACGTCGTGACGAGGGCGGGTCCCGCGTCCTCGACGGCGGCACCGGGCGCGTCCAGGGCGTCGGCCTGCAGCAGCCAGTGCGCGGTCCGTGCCAGGTGGGCCTCGACCCGCCACGTGCCGCCGTGAGCTGCCCGCTGGCGCAGCGCGGCGAGCACCCCGGCGGCGAGCAGGTAGCCGGTCGCGTGGTCGAGGGCCTGCGCGGGCAACGCGCCCGGCGTCCGGTCGTCGGTCGACTCGATCATGGCGATCCCCGTCGCGGCCTGGACGATGCTGTCGAAGCCTCGGCGCGTGCTCCACGGCCCGCCGGGCGACCACGCGCTCAATGAGGCGCAGACCAGCGTCGGGTGCGACTGCGCGAGTCGGTCGGCGTCGAGGCCGAAGGCCGCCAGGGCCCCGGGGCGGTAGCCGGTCACGAGCACGTCGGCGGCGTCGAGCAGCTCGTGGATGCGGCGTCGGGCGTGCTCGTCGTGGAGGTCCGCGAGGGTCGAGCGCTTGCCCGAGTCGGTGTCGAGGTGCTGGGCCGGCAGCTCGGGCAGGTGCGGGCTGTCGACCCGAAGGACGTCGCACCCGAGGAAGGCCAGGGTGCGGGTGGCGACCGGTCCGGCGATGACCCGGGTGAGGTCGAGGACCCGCGGCCGGTCCCAGCGCTCTGGGGGTGGCGCACCGTCTGCGATCCGGGCCACCGCCAGCAGCGGGTGGGTGTCGACGGCTGCCGCCTGCGGGTGGGTGCGCCAGTCCGCCGCGGTGCGCACGCGCACGCCGATGCCGTGGTCGGCCTCGATGGTGTCCTCGAGCTCCTGGGCGGTCCGCTCGCGGATGGCGGATGCCGCGTCGTCCCGAGTCGCCCCGTCGCCGAGCGCCAGCGCGCGCAGCAACCGGTCGCGGTGGTGGGGGTAGTTGGCGTGGGTCCGGACCCAGCCGTCGCTGGCCTCGAAGAACCCTGACAGTGCTGCGAACCCGGGTTCGTGGACCCCGTCCACCGCCAGCACCTGGTCGCTGCGGAACGACACCGCCACCTGCCGCGGGTCGACCCGGACCTGCTCTCCTCCACGCAGGGCCAGCCCTGCCAGCCCGGCCGCGGCGACCGACCCCGCCGCCAGGGTGCCCACCGGGAGCGCCGCCGGCAGCGCACTGCCGGCGGGGAGGTCGAGGTGCTCCACGGCATACGCCTCGTCGAGGCCGAGGGCGGGGAGCACCTCACGCAGCAGCGGGTTCACCCCCCGACTGTATGCCGCCCTCCCGCCGGGCAGCGCGCGTCGGAAGGGTCAGGCGCGGGCGGCCTTCCAGGCCGCGTACTCGGTGCGCAGGCAGCTGCCGCACGGTCGGTAGCCGGCGGCCTGCGCGGTGGCGCGGTCGGCGAAGAACACGCGGTGCTGGACGTACCCGCCGGCTCTGATGGCACGCAGCGCCGAGGGGCAGTCGAGCCGGCCGTAGATCCGCCCCCGCCGGTTGCCGCCGAGCGTGCCCGGCACCTCGCTGTCGTACTGCTCGCCGTCCGGACCAGTGAGGCGGTAGGTCACTCGTAACCCTCGGGCAGGAGCTCACCCACCGGGGTGCTCGCCTCGATGCGGTTGGCAGCCGGGGCGAGTGGGCACACCCAGCGGTAGTCGTAGACGCACGAGGGGTTGTAGGCGAAGTTCAGGTCGATGACCCAGCGGCCCTGGTCGTCGCGTCCGAGGTCGGTGCCCTTGACCGTGTCGAGCAGGTAGCGCCCGGCCCCGTAGGTCTCCTGGCCCGCGGAGCCGTCACGCAGCGGCAGGAACACCCCGCCGCCGTAGGAGTCGAGCCACCACATCGCCACGTCCCCGAGGTCACCGAGGCGCACCGTCCCGATGCCAGCGAACGGCACGAGGCCGTCAGTGGCGGAATGGAACTCCCAGCGGTCCAGCTGGGTCGGCGTCACGTCCGCGACGAACCGGTATGCCGGGTCGTACGGCGCGTGCCGCAGCTGCTGTCCGGGACGGCGCGGCGAGGCGGGGTGCTCGAGGAACAGCCGTGAGCGGGTGTCGACCCACAGCGCGTGGGCCGCCGCAGGGTCGGCCTCGGCGCGCACCGCGGCATACAGGGCGTGGACCTCACGCCGCCACGAGGCGACGTCGAGCGCCGACGGGTACTCCAGCTCAGCGTCGTCCAGGTCGGGCACGGTCAGTCCTCCAGGGCGTGGTCGTGGACGAACCGCTCGGCTCGACGGTCAGGCACCAGCCACGTGACGGCGACCGCCACGTACGCCAGCACGCCGATCCACGGGGCCACGAGGCACCCGAGGATACCGAGGACGTAGACGGCGGGGCTCAGCTTGCCCTTGAGGTCACGGCCGACCGCCTGGCGCAGCAGGCCGTCCGGTCCGTCGCGACGGAAGACCGCGAGCTGGAGGACGTAGTACGCGATCGCCGCACCCAGCAGGTTGACGCCGTAGACGACGACCGGCAGCTGGGCGAACCGCGTGTCGTCCATCCACGCCGTCGTGAACGGCACCAGCGACAGCATGAAGAGCAACCCGAGGTTGGCCCACAGGATGGCCCCGCTGACGTGCCGCACCAGCTGGAACATGTGGTGGTGGTTGTTCCAGTAGATGCCGATGTAGACGAAGCTCAGCAGGTACGTCAGCAGCCCCACGAGTGAAGGCCTGAGGGCCTCGAACGTGGGCTCCTCGGGGACTTTGAGCTCGAGCACCATGATCGTGATGAGGATGGCCAGGACGCCGTCGCTGAACGCCTCGAGCCGGCCGGTTCGCATGTCGGGAGTCTAGGCACATCGCACCGACAGCAGCGTTCGCGCCGAGATGGTGCGCAAGGCGGGACTTGAACCAGTAGGAAGCTCCTCGGATTCCCGAGTCGCGACACACAGTATGGCTCACCGTGGCCCGGGATGGCCGCACCAGTGGACATGTCCACAGGTGCGGTCCATACGTTGCCCATGCGCGCCGGCGCGCGACTCCCAACGGCACCGCACACTCATCCCCAGAAGGTGCGTCACAGCGCCCACAAAGACGCCGGCAAACTGTCCTCCCGCCCAACGACCCTCAAGTTGTGCCCTGCTGGCCACCAGCGCGACCTCGTTGACACCCTGCTCAGGGCGGCAGCATCCTCGAGCACCGTGGAGGTCTCCAGGATGGTGTCGGGGTGTCCATGCGAGCGCGGTGACCGCCGCGACCTGGGCCGCGTCCCCACCACCAGTGCCACCGAGGACTGACATGACCAACCAACGCCAGCCGGTCAGATTTCACCCGTCGATAAGCAATCAATTTTTCAGCCGCCGTTGACGGCCTTAGGGGTGGGCTGCAGGGTCTACAGCCCACCCGTGTCTGAGGTGGCTCGGCCGACTTCCCCCGCCGGAGGCCGGATTGCACGGCCGCATTCACTGCGCAATGAACTCGTTCAGCTCCCTGTGCAGTTGGAGCGACGTGCCTGCGGTGCTCCTCCACGATGGGCGACCGCGCGTCAGGGCAGGGCGATGTGGCCTCTGTACACGTACGTACCGTTCGCCACRACATCCTTAAAGTCGACGCGGCCGACAGCACCGGCGAACCCTCCGGTGCCGGATCCCACCCCGATCGGATGCTGGCACCGTCCGCGGGTCTCCGCGCCTGTTGAGACGTCGGGAGACCATCGGGACTCGAACCTGTACGTCGTGGCGAAGGTTCCCCGTGGCCCGCCATTGAGTGTGCCGACGAAGACCTCCTCGCCTGACTCCAGATAGATGCCGCTCGGCGCGCCGTTGTCCCGGATACTTTCCACCTTCGTGAACCAGCAACCTTCCAGGCTGCCCATCATCACGATGGCCGGATAACTGGTGAAGTCCGCATACCCCGCAGGAGGTGCCCCGCAGGCGGCAGCGGTGTCGAAAGCGGCAGTCCCAGCGAGTTGCTGGACGACCGGGCTCGCGCTCGAGGGCAGAACGCACACCGCGCCGGAAACCCCGGCCAGTAGCGCCACCGCAGCGAGTCGGCCAATGTTCGATTTGACGGTAGTCCTGATGGCGTCCAGCCATTGGCCGTTGCCCATGACATTTCCTTTCGTAGGGGTCCGTGTGGGGAAGGCGGCAGCGCGCACAGAAGGCCAGGCGGTTGGCGGGCTCGACTGTGCTGCAGGGGCACCGGTGCCCCAGGCTCTGAGTGCGCCGATGCCTCGCGTCCCTCTGAGCATTCTGTGCGTGTTTCGCATGGTTCGGTTCCTGCCTGAGCGATGGTTGGAGAGTTCAACGGGAGATGGGCTGGCTGCGTGGTCAGGTTGTCTATTGCGGACCGGCCTCCCCGCCGGGCCTCACGGCTTGGCGCGGCGTCTACGGCGCTGACGAGTGTGTGGCGGGGCAGTATCAGGTGGGTAACGGCGCTGCGGGCGGCGGAGCTTCCGCCGGTAGTAGGCCCGGCCGGGAGTCTCGAGGCGGATCTGGGTGGCCGCTGCGATCTGGCCGGCTCAGGCCAATGACCGGACGCATGCCCCTTCAACTGAAGAGGACTAGCGGCCCTGAGAATGCCTGTGCGCCATGCCGAGGAGCAGGCCGCCGCAGAGGTAGCCCGGCGGGCGGCAGGGGTGAACACCCAAGGGCAGGAGGTGGGGGCGATACGCCACATCAGGAAAGCTCAGTTGTGGGCTGGATGGAGACTAGGCGGCTCAGCTCTTTGGTAAGGGATGACGATCACGACCCCTGGTATGACCATCACGCAGGTGGGCAGAGAAGGCCGAAGCCGCCGCGCATCAGCGGCGGGTGCCGGCGAATCCCATATCGATTATCAGTCATCCGGTGATTCGCGGGGGCGCGTCGTTACGCCGCGAGGTGACCACAGGCAGGAGCCGATCTATGAGCCGCCCGCGTAATTGGTCGAATGTGCCTCTCCTCTTGAGAGTTCGGCTCGCCACCAAGCGCCGCCCTCGATCCGCTCGACCCGGCGCAAGATGAGGTCGCCGTGGGCAAAGTCCTCCAGCTCCACGCGGGACAGCGGCCACGGCGGTCCCTTCACCTCGGCCCCTTCGTCCCGGGTGGTCGCAAGGACCAGCAGCGTGCCTTCTGGTGCCACTAGCGAGCCGATCCTCTGCGCAGCTTCCGTGTGCTGCTCTGGCGGCATCGATTGCACGGTGAGACTTTCGACGACCAGGTCGAACCGACGCCGCCACTCACCAGGAAGATCCAGGACATCGGCAACGAGGTACTTCACCTCGCTGGCGGGATACTTCCGCCGCGCTCCAGCGATCGCGGTCGGCGCGAAGTCGAACCCGGTGGTGCGATATCCCAGCGAGGCAAGGTACTCGGCGTCAGCTCCGTAGCCACACCCGACGACCAGCGCATCGCGGCCACCCCCGGCCAGGCTCTGCGCCTCAGCCCACGCCACGAGCTGTGGACGAGGGGCGCCGTAGTCCCAGGGCGGCTTGGCCCCGCCCGCCTCCGCGCCGGCGTACATCCTCTCGAACATGCCGAATGGCTCGCTCGTCACCGCTCGAGACTACCGACCACGTTGTTTCAAGGCACCAGTACAGACCAGAGAAGAGGCATGAAGGACTGATCCACCAATCGCTCTCTACTCGTGCCTGTCCCATTCCGCCGCCTGACGACCGGCCGGCCTCCGCGCGGAGCGGTCCTCACTTAGACGTGTGGTCGAAGGGCTGGCAACCGATTGCTAGCGCCACACTTGGCTCGGCGAGCAGGTATTGCCGTCCACATGGGACATCCCACACTGGGGACATGCCCCAGCCGCTGCGCCGGGTCGGTTTGGTAGAGGCGAGGTGGTGGCGCTTCGCACAGCAGCGGTGGTGTTCGTCTCTCCATTGCTCTGAGGTGGCCGAGCGCTCGTGCCGATCACGACGGGATGCCACTGATCCTGCTGCTTGCGGAAGTGGACGGGGTAGGACTCCAAGACGTGACGTAGCCCTCGGACCGACACAGAAATGCCTTGCCCGGACAGGAGAGCGTGGATGTCCTCGATGCTTGCCGGCCGATCCATCAGCAGGTTTTTGACCACTGGGATTAGCTGTCGCGGCTGAATCAATGGCGTTTGCACGTCCTGGCCCCCAAGAGTTCTGCACACCCATTTGCTTCCGGCATCATGCCGAAACCGAAACCGATGCGGGGTCGGTTCTGGCAATCCCGTAAACACCCTGATCCAAAGTGGATGTCGCGTCCCTCCGCCGTAGACCCAGCGTGGGTCTTTCCGCCGCGTGTCCCGGAGCGCTCAATCGTCCTGGTCTCGCCACAACACATCGCCGGCGACGAAGTGTCGGCGGTAGTTGAGACTTCGCAGAAGACGGACCGATTGGTCGATTCCCAGACCGAAAACGTGACCAAATCTCGAGCGTCCAATTGCGTTCGGCCTTGACGAGCTGGACCAGGTTCATCGCAGGCTCGTCGGGACTTCCCCGCTCGATCCACTCACGCGCAGCTTGTCGCTGCAACGCATAGCGCTTGGCCGCGGCGACGTCACCAATTTTGACGCCAGCCTCCCACAGGCCGAGCAGGGTGAGTCCAGCGTTGACCAGCTCCAAGAGGGTCGTTGCCCCATCGCCACCACGCTCATGCGCATCGACATGCAGAGGCTCGCCGCGAGTGAAGTCCGCGACTTGGGCAAAGGTCACCTCGGGGTCGATGGCTATGGGTATGTAGAGGCTGGGATCACCGACCACGACTGAGTAACTTGAGTCGCGGACCCTTCCGAGCGCCGTTGCAAGACAATCGGCGAATTGAGTGTCGCCCCGTCCCTCAACGACCCGCACCTCGCCGCCCATGGCGAACGCCGGATTCTCGTAGTCGTCGTTGCACACTTCGATTCGCACCATGGGTTGATTGTGCCCGCGCCGACGTGGCGCTCCCTGCATGAGAAGCACAGGATTTACGACCGCGCGTACGAGCGCTTCTTCAACAACCTCTAGGCAGGCGAGTCATACCGCCGCGTTCGTGGGCGACCGGTGGTCGTCCGGCTCGCTAGGGGCGGAACGGAACGCGCGTGCCTAGTTCGAGGTCAGAGCATCGATCCGCCCAAGGCCTTGACGGCGTCGCCAACGACCCCGGCATCATCCCCGTGGACCACCCACCTGTCTCCCTGACCGTAGACGCCACCAAACGACTTGGCGACCTTGACGTAGTTGTCGCGGGCAGTGTTGTCGTTGAAGGTGTCGATGCTGATGGTCTGCCCGTTGAGCGTGCAATCACCGCCTTCCTTGACGTACATCTCGTTGGACGAGTTGGAGTAGCCGGAACACCCGATCTTGGAAGCAAGTCCGGTCGCAGTTACGGGCTTGCCGCCATCCCGGGAACCATCTTTGGGCGAACTGCCGCCTGAGGAGCATGCACTGATGGCGAGCATGAGTATGGCTGAGAGGGTGATAGTGATTGCTCGGGTAAGCACGAGACCTCCTAGGGCCGAGGAGCTGTGCATGCTGGATACCCCTCGACGACGCGCCTTACTCCTTACCTGGACGCCGCCAAGAGCCAAAGCCCAGCCCAACTCAACCACCGGGCCGTTCTACGACCCGGGATCGATGCCCATCAGTGTTGTCAGCCTTTGAAGCCAGCAGGCGTCCTTTCGCCGCATGTCGACCAATCCTGATGGCGGTATTCGCGGCGATGCGTGGGTGTGTCCGTTAGCCGTGTGTACGGGTCCGCTGTACGGAGGCGGACCCGGGGGCCCTCGGGTGACGCTGGAGCAGCCATCCACACCAGCAGCATTTAGGAGACAAAGTGTTCATCGCCATCCTCGATTTCGGGACCTCCGCAGCAGACCGCTCCCGTGCGTTGGATCAGCTCGAACGCGAGCGGCCCCTCGTCCGCTCGATGCCGGGCAACCTTGCCTTCCGCGTTTATGAATCGCGCGAGGACGACCGCTCCGTGACGGTCGTCCATGAGTGGACTGACCAGCCCTCATTCGTCGCCTACCTGGCCTCCGACGCCTTCGCTCGTTCCAACGCCGTACTGCGACCGTTGGTCACCCAAGGGCCGGTGAGTCGTCGGTTCCGCGCCGAACTCGTTGAGTCGGTCGCCTGACTGGTACGGCGTCCCTACGATCGGTGCGTGGGAGTCCATCCGTGACCCGTGAGGCGTTCGCGTTCACCCGGTCCTTCGCGCCGACCGGGCCAACCGAGCTGCTCGTCGACCGTCACTACTTGCTGTGCGCCTCCAAAGGCGCACTACGGCTCGAGGCCGAGGGTCAGCGTTGGCTCCTGCCCCCGGCCCGGGCCGCCCTGCTACGCGCCGGGCGGCCGGCCACGGTCACTATTCCGCAGCCGGCGACGACCGCGTCGGTGCTCTTCCATGTCGACTTCGTGCCACTGCCGCCGCAGGACCTCACAGTCTTCGACCTCGACCCGCTGGCTCGGGCACTCATCGCCGAGTGCGGCGGGTGGCCGGAGGCGAAGGAGCCGCTGCCTCCGTACGCCCGCACCATGTTCGCTGCCCTGGCCGCGGTGGTGTGGCGGCTGGCCAAGCGACCTAGCCCCGTCGTTATGCCGGCCGGCAACTCGCCAGAGGTGCGGACCGCGTTGCGGCTCACCGAGGAACGGCTTGGCGATGAGGTCCGATTCGAGAAGGTCGCGGCCGAGGTCGGGCTCGTGCCGCGCTCCCTGGCACGCCGGTTCGAGGCCGAGGTCGGGATGACCTGGCGCGCCACCCTCCGACGGATGCGGGTCCTGCGGGCAGTCGAGCGGCTCGCAGCCGACGACACCCCAGTCACGACGATCGCCCACGACGTCGGCTACAGCTCACTGTCGGCGTTCAACGCCGCCTTTCGTGAACTGACCGGGACCACACCATCGGACTACCGTGGCACGTTCACCCGCTGAACCCCGCAGCGATCGCACCCCGCCGAACCAACGATGCCAAGCCTGGCTCGGTCCAGGACCAGCTGGCCACGCCGACAGCCACGCTCCACGTTGCCTCCTCATCTGCCGGTCTGGGAGTGCGTCTATTCGCCGCAAAGGCGGGCACCCGCTGATCACCGGGAGCGAGTCCAGCCAGACTGGCCGTATGCGCAATCGTCCTGTGGCCACGGCGGCCGCGCCCAGGCACACGCGAGGGTGCTTCGGGTCGACGGCGGCAAAGTCGAGCCGCGGGCAAGGGAAAGGGGTCAGGTGATTGGGCCAAGAACGTGTCGGGCACGTGGGCCAAAACGGCACGATTGTCCAATTTCGCTGCTACTTTCCCGCCATGACTCTTCACCCCTTCCGCACCCTCCTCATTGCGGCTGCGTTCAGCCTCCTTCTGTCCGCGTGCGGAAGCTCAGGTGGCGGGGGTTCCGATGCGGATGCTTTGGTCAGTGCGACGCAAGTCTGCAACAAGGCACTCACGAAACAGTCAGGTCAGAACGACGATGCGATGGTGGCTGCAGACAAAGCAGTGGCCGACCAAGCAGCCAAAGCGGCCGCAGGGGACGCGAAGTTCGGCGAGCTGGCCAAGGCGGCGAGCGATTGGGCACTGACCCGTCAAGACCTGGTGAGTGCAACCAAGAAGCTTCAGAGCGGTGGCGATGTCACCATGGAACTTGAGCAACTGCCTGCTCGCGTTGATGATGCACGGCGCGGGCTGATCGCGGCGCGCCGTGGCGTCAAGGCCTCAGGTGGGAAGGTCGACGAAAACCTCCTCAACTCCATGTAGGCCCAGTACAAAGCGCCGACCTGCTTCACCCAACTGCGGATGTCACCGCTGGCCGTGGGTCCCATCGGGCGCGCTGATGCACGCCCCCGATAGGCAGGCATGTTGCCGCGTCGGGTGCGTCCTTTCGCCGCGAGCGGGCGTCCTGCCCGTCGACCTTGCCGCCAGGTTGACCGGGTCGTCGCGACCGGGCCTTCATGATGGCTCTGTGTCTAGGGCACGGGGATCCCTCCATTGAAGCGGCCCATCCCGCTCCAAACGCCGGCTGTACCGATTCCTCATTACCTGCATGCCCGTACGCCATTCGCGGGATGGGCACATTGCCCGCGAGTCGTAAACTTTGCTTGCGTTTGCGTTGGTCACGCGTGGGAGGGAGATGCGTCATCATGAAGGGTCAGCGAGGTTGCGCGGCGGTGGGCATCGTGGCCATTGCTCTGTTGTCGTCATTCCTGTCTGCCGCACCTGTGATCGCGGACGCGACGCCAGTCAGCGGAACAGGAACAGTGCGCCTGTCTGGAAGTGATCGCTACGCAACGGCCGCTGCGATCTCTCAGCGGGTCTTCGCCCCACCGCAAGATGTCATGTTCGTGGTGTCGGGAGAAGACTTCCCCGATGCCCTTGCCGCAGGCCCGGCCGCCGCACACTTTCGTGCCCCGATCTTGCTGGTCCGTCGGTCGAGCGTTCCAAAGTCGACCCTTGAGGAAATGCAACGACTCGCCCCCGCCCGTGTCTTCGTAATCGGCGGCCCAGGCGTTATCAACGGCCCCGTCGTCGAAACGCTCCAGACCGCCATCGGTGGCGCAACCATCACCCGCGTCAGCGGACGCGACCGCTACGAGACAGCGGAGGCGGTGTCTCACCTCTTCACCGGGATCAGCAGATACGTTCTAGCCTCGGGTCAAGACTTCCCGGATGGGCTGTCTGGTGGGGCATACGCGGCCGCGGTTGGCGCAAAGCTGATCCTGACCCGCCGTGACGACCTCCCTGCGCCGACGCGCCGGGTCCTTGCGGCCGAACAGGCCACTGTGTCACCCGACGTTATAGTCGTTGGAGGTACTGGGGTTATCTCGAGCACCGTCGTCGCTGAGATTCGGGCGCTCTTGCCCGACGTGGAGATGTACAGGCGGGGCGGGCTCGACAGGTATGAGACGGCCGCGATCATCGCGAGGGACTTTGACATTCACCCAGCCCAGTCTGCGTATCTCGCCTCAGGTACGTCCTTCGCGGATGCGCTATCTGGTTCGCCTGTGGCAGGTATTGCGGAAAGAGACCCAGTTCAGGGGTCCCCAATAATCCTGACAAGGCCAACCTGCCACCCTGCTCCGACGTGGCAGGTGCTACAAGACCATGCCTATCCGCTCAAGGTTGTGTTGGGAGGTTCCGCAGTCGCATACGCTGGCATCATCAAGTGCTGAGGTCGAAAGGCTGGCGGCGTACGCTGCCCCACCCGGTTCTTTGGCCGCGTTCCTGCGACTTGGGCCCTGGGCAAGACCTCGCCGACGCGGTTGAGTTTCGGAGATGGTGATTGCAGTCCCGCCGCAATGGATTTGGTCACAGGCACGCTCGAGGGCGTCGTCCACCCGAACGCGTCGTAGGTCCAGTGCCGCACTGGCGGACAATGAAGTCGGCCAGGCAGATGTCCAGGAAGATCGCCCACAGGAGCTGTCCATCACGGCGCTACGTCGAGGAGCCCGAGCCCGAGCTCGACCGACTCGCTCGGACGGCGGCTGGCCCTTTGGCGTTCTACGACGGGTGTTGTACCCACTTGGTGTCCATCTGGGCTTGGGTGACGCCATGAGGATGAAGCCATGGCGCCTGCGCGCCGCCGTGATCGCAGCGCTCATGGTCCTGATGGGTGCCATGTCGACAACAGCGATCGCTGGACCCGTCAAGGTGGACACGACAGGGGCTACGTTGCGCTACTTCGACGGCCTCCAGCAGTGCCCCAACTCAACGGTCAGTTCGATGTCATGGATGGGCACCAGTGGTGGCGACATTCGTTTGGGGAATTTCGGGAAGAACGGTCAGGTCGTCAACGGGGATGCCGTGCTGGCCGTAGCGGCTGATCTTGGCACGGCCCCTGTCACGTCCCTTTACCTACCAGGGGTGATGGACCCCACCACGGGCAGCTTCCTACATCTGACTCCAGACCGCCCGACCGGGTCAGGCGCCCTCATCGGAGGCTCCGGGATCAACTGGAACAACGGCCTCGCTATGCAACCGGGTTTCACGACCGTCGCAGAGGGCTCTGGCACCGCGGTTGTCCGCTTTGCGCTACTGACGCGCGACAACCAGTCTTGGACCAAAGCGCCCGGTGCCACCCTCCCCCTGAACATCCTCGTTGGCTCTACGTGCCCTGTCTGGGGCGCGATCGCCGAGGTGCGATTGACAGTCGGCGGCGGCACCTGATCGCGGATTGGCAATGCGTGCGCTGCGTGTTTTCGCCGCGTGCCGCGCACTGCCACGCCGAGTTCCGTGAGGTTCCCCGGCGATTCCCAGTACTGAATGGACTTGCAGTACTGAATGATGGCCCTTGGAAAGTCACCGCTCGCTCCTCGGTAAACCGCGAAGGATGCTGGGGTCAGGCGTGGTCACGACGGCGCATGAGCAGGGCAGAGACGGCCAGAGCGACCCCCCAGGCCACACACGCCGCGCCACCCAGCGCTCCAAGGCTGCCCAGGTGGTTCGGGTAGAGCATCGACACCACGCCGAACCACGCCGCTGACAGGGCGGCAGGCATGAAGGACAGCTGCCATCCGGGTGTCCCGGCCGCCGCGGCGGTCACACCAACGACCGCGGACGCCGCCAGCGCCAGGCCGAACCCTGCCTGCATCGGCAGGTGCCACAGTCCCCACGTCTCGTCATCGACCGCATCGGAGTACGCCGCCGCGACCATGGCGACCGCGTAGATGACGGACGCGACGACCGCGACCATCGCCAAGGTCAGCAGCCCAAGGTTGGCGCCCCGGATACTCAGGCCCTTCCACAGCAGGGCCGGTCGACCTGCAACCCGAAGAGGTGCCACCGCGCTGAGTGCCACCAGGGCTGCGGCTACGCACTGCCCGACGGCGAGGGCTGCAAGGCCCGAGAGCATCACGGCGACCCCGGTGGCGAAGACCTGCTGAAGGAGGACCTCCTGACGGGGGTGCACTCCCCACAGCAGTAGCGGGACCATGACCAGGACCGTGTAAAGCAGGCCCCACCCGGTCTCCAGCAGGTAGTGCTCAAGGAACCGTTCGTCCTGGTCGATCGCGACCGTCAGGTCGATGATCCCGAAGAAGAGAACCCCCAGAACAGCGCTGCTCCGGTGGCGACTAGCCGCGCTGCCAGCAGACCCCTGTCGGCCGCGGTCGGTGACGCATTTTGCGAGCTGGACGACATCCCTACCTCCCGTGTCCATTCCACCGCAACGAGCTGCGGGGAACGTGTGCCTGGTTGGTTCTCTTGGTCGACCTCAGCGCCATGGGGACCCGTCGGCGCCTGTCCCCGCGCCAACCGTTGTCAGGGTCTCACCTGCGCTGACGGCCCGTCCATGATCGGTGACAGTGGTGCTGGCCCACCACGTGGCCGTAAGACGCCGGGCGTGCCGTGTTCGACGAAGAGTCCGCCGCCAAAATGCCCGGAATGCCGAGCACCGGCCGACGAGGAGCCGGAGCGCTACCCTTGACCTGGGTGTGTCGGAAGGGCCGGCCGAATGACGAACTACGAACGCATGTACCGCTTCGGGGTCAGGCCTTGGGAGCGTTACGGCATCGCCGCGGGAGCAAGCATCGGGGCTCTGCTCGATCGCGAGGAGGCCGAGCGTTCCCGCCCGCTGGGGCGGGCCTTGGATCTCGGGTGTGGCCGTGGCCAGTACACCCCGGAGCTGGCGCGCCGAGGGTGGTACGCAGTGGGCCTCGACTATGTCCCGGTCGCGATCGAGGCCGCGCGGCGCCAGAGCGTGAACGGGGAGAGGTATGTCGTGGGGGATGTGACGGACCTGCCGGCATCTCGGTTGGGTACGTTCGACTTCTTCCTCGATGTTGGTTGCTTCCAGGGTTTGACCGATGAAGAGCGTCGGGCCGCAGGCCTTGGGATCACGGCCGTGGCCAACCCCGGAGCCACGACGCTGATGCTTGCCTTTGGACCCACCCGGACGTGGTCCTTCCTCGGTGCGGCGTCCCAGCAGGACGTCGAGACCGCGTTCCCGGACTGGGAGATGATGACGGTCGAGCCTGCAGACACCGCCGGGCTGGGCTGGCCATTGAACAGGACGGCGCCACAGTGGTACCGGCTGCGCCGACGGGGCTAGCCTCACTGCCCTGATGTGGCAGGGCGGTGAAACAGGCGATCGCGCCGACCGACGAATACCAGCCAAACCCAACAGGCGGTTCGCACCCATGATCCCGTGGCGCACCACGGGGCGAAACTCATGAGCAAACGCCGCTTGCCCGGTCAAACGTCCAGATATGCCTGCGGGTTCAGGCGATCAACGCAGTGCCCCCGCTAGTGATTCTGATGCCGGACCTGAGACTCGTGGCGACCTTGGACGACCCGGGTCGCGAACGGTAGATGCGTTACCTGACAAGCGCACAGACCGGCACGCGAGTGTCCTGCGGCCGTTGCTGCTTGCCCATCCCCATCGGATGCCTCGTGGCGGTTGTCGCGGTTGCAGCACCGGGAGTGATCGGCCACCTGCAGCACCGACGGCGAACGAGGTCGTAGGCGTGAGGACGTCGGATACAACACCACTGTGCGAGCAGAGGCCCGTGCGATGACCCCCCGGCACCCCTCTCAAGGCCGATCCCGACATCCGCGCGTGGACGTAGCCCATTTCGCCGCGAGTCGGATCGCCGCGACGTCCGCTCATGCCGATGTGCGGATGAGCGACGTTCTCGCCGTGAAGCGCGGAATCTGGGAACTCGCGGGGGCAGTCGATCGGAGCACGAATGGATGGTCCCGCCCGACGTTGGGCGGATGAGACCGGCCCCACGCTGGCCGCCGCACCCGACGTAGCGGGGAGCGAACGGGAACGGTTCGTTGGTCGATGTCACCGACTGGCTTCCCCAGACGTCATCAGGGTGAGACGGTCGATGGTGACGGAGGTGCCCGCGGTGAACGATGGCGACGGTCGGGTTGGCACGGCGGCGGCGGAGTTCGACGCGTTCTACACCGTGAGCGCTACGCGCGTGGTGCGTCAGCTGATGCTGCTCACAGGGGACGTCGGCGAGGCCGAGGACGTAGCCCAGGAGGCGTTCGAGCGGGCGTGGTTGCGGTGGTCGAAAGTGCGGGATCTAGAGTCCCCAGAGGCGTGGGTGCGTACGGTCTCGCGTCGTCTGGCGGTGAGCCGGTGGCGGCGGATGCGTAACGCGGCTGTGGCATGGCGTCGGTACGGGCCGCCGGCGGGGCAGCCAGAACTGGACCCCGATCACGTGGCCCTGATCGCGGCGCTGGCGAAGCTCCCGCGGGCGCAGCGGGTG
Organism: Pedococcus sp. P2_E4; assembly: GCF_056403935.1. Taxonomy (NCBI): domain Bacteria; kingdom Bacillati; phylum Actinomycetota; class Actinomycetes; order Micrococcales; family Intrasporangiaceae; genus Pedococcus; species Pedococcus sp. P2_E4. The sequence goes on from NZ_JBFUEO010000004.1 coordinate 26,316, forward strand.
AGCATCGGGTTGCATCACCTGGCTGATCTGTCCGTGGAACAGGTCGCCGAGGAGACCGGGGCGAGCGTGTCCGCCGTTAAGCAGCAGCTGGTGCGGGGGCGCGCGGCGCTGGCGGCCTTGTTGGACGAGCGTCCCACCGTGCCGACCCCGGAACCAACTCTTGTTCACCGGACGGAGGAACTGTGATGGACGCCCTGACCAGGAGCCTGCAGGAGGCGGTCGAGGACCTTCCGGGCCGTATGCCTGCCGCAGACCAGGTCCGGCACAGCGCCGAGCACGCCCGCCGGATCCGGCGGGCGGTCGCGGGGTCAGCCGCGGCGGGGTTGCTCGCGCTCCTTGCCCTCGGTGTCGGCGTCTTTGGTGGCGGAGTCCGTCCCCAGCTGGCCCCCGCGGGGCCTGCATCCCGTTGGGCCACATCGGTGGGCAGTGTGTTCACCGCCGATCCGGTAATGCCCAAGGCGGGGTGGGTCGCCATGACCAGGGGCAAGTGGGAGGCAGTTCAGCACCTCGACGCGCCGGGGGCGCAAAGCCTGAAGGACGACGAGGGAATCGTGATGACGGCAGACATGCCGCGACCATTGGCCTGTATCACGGACCCTCAGGCCCTGGGGGCTGACGAAGTGCAGGGGGCCGCCCTCGTGCAGCCCGGGAACCACATCGATGCTGTGCCCTTGAGCGGGGGGTTGAACGAGTACGTGCTCTGGTTCGCCGACCCCTCGCAGGCTCGGCGTGCGTTCGCCGAACTCCGCAAGGAGTTTCAGGACTGCCGCACCCGGCCGGATCCCACCTATCGTGTCGACGGCTCCTATCTGGCCTATGACGAGGCGCTTCACCCGCCGATCGAGGAACAGTTCACTGGGGAGATCAACCGGGTCCCCAAGAACGGAAGGGGCGGTGGGTACGGAAATGGTTTGAGCGTCGCCCGCGTAGGCAGCTTGGTTGTCGTCCACGAGTGGCTGGAAGCCCCGGAGAAGCGTCCCGACCTGACGTTGTTGGCACTCACTGTGTACGCCCAGGATCGGTTGTCGACCACGGTGGCCCCCTCGCGATAGACGGGCCCCCGCGTGCGGACTTCGAGTCACGGATTCATCCGCACATGCCGCTCCGGGGGCGCATCCCACCGCGCCCCGCCCGAGGGCGATGACCAGAATTACTTGGCCGACTCCGGACTCCGGCCCACCGCTCTGATCTGCTTAACCGCGGCGATGCAGAACAAGAGCAAGCCGACCGGTGGAAGCAAGATCACCACCAGGAACCAGACGATCGGTCGATGCCCGCCCCAAGGCTCGCTGATGTCGCCGGACCACATCTTGGCAACGAGCGCGATCGCCGTCGCCGTCACCAACACTGCAAGGAAGCCCCACCAGTTGACCGAGACGGAGACGTCACAGATCAGGGTGGCGCATTCGTCGTCCACGACTCGTCCCCATTCTCCGACGTCAGGTACCACCATGACCGTCCAGATGCTAGTTCCTCCTTCCCCGCAGCTCGGGAGGAGTTCGAAACGCCGGGGACTGCGCCCGGGCAACGAGCAACCAGGGATGAGGTTGCTGGCAACGTCCGCTTCTGCCGCAGTCCGGGTGGTGCGTCATTCCGCCGCGTTTGCGCGCCAGCGGCGAGAACCGCCGTGGGGACGGCGGTGGTGACGGCCTCGGGGTGGGGCAGCCCACGTGTCCTCGCTCAGCGGCTGGCCCGAGCTAGTGGCGTGCCGTCCAGGGCGTTGCGGAAGGCCACCAGCGAGTCGAAGACCTGCATCACGCCCGACTCCTGCAGCTCACCGACCGAGAAGCCGCCCGTGCGTACGCCGAGGGTAGGGATGTTGAGCTTGGCTGCGGCCTGGGCGTCGTAGATCGAATCGCCCACCATGATGCCGCTGGCGCCCTTGACCTTGGCCAGGGCCGCCGCCACGAGGTCCGGCTCGGGCTTGCTCTTCTCCACGTCGTCGGAGGTGGTCCAGGCATCGGCGAGGGACTTGCCGTCGATGAGGTCCAGGAAAGCTTCTACGTGCGTGGTCTTGCCCGAGCTGGCAAGAACGAGCCGGAAGCCACGTTCCTTGACTTCGGCCAGCAGCTCGTGCGCGCCCTCGAAGGGCTGGATCTCGCCGACGAGCTGGTCGAATTCCTCCGCCCACGCGTCGCGCAGGTCGTCTCCGTGCGCATCTTCGACCTCTTGGCCCGCGACCGCGGAGACGAACAGGTCACCACCCATCCCGATGCCGCGGTGGATGCGCCAGATCGGCCTGGTGATGTCATAACGACGAAAGGCACGGAACCACGCCAAGGCGTGCTGGTAGTTGGTGTCCACGAGGGTTCCGTCAACGTCGAAGATTGCCGTGTCTGCCATGGCCCCTGCCTACCCGCACCGGGACGCTGCCACACTCAGCCCATCACCAGGCCCTCGATGTCGTGCTTCTGCGTGATCGGTGACAGTGCGTCGACGACCCGGCACGAGAGATGGTCACGGACGCGCTGAGGGAGCGCCTCCCAGTAACTCCTTGTCACCGCGGGGTCGTGGTGGGCGTCGTTGCCGGCTCCCGGGGCATCGACGCCTAGCACGAGGACTGGCCGCGCAACCTGCGATCGGTTCGGTGTCCCGCGGTGGATGGTCAGGGCCGAGCGGGCGGAGATATCTCCGACCCGCGGATACTTCCGCTGCGCCAACGCTTCGTAGCGGGCGTACTCGGACTGTGGCGGAAACTGTTCATGGTCAAAGCTTTTCCCGGTGTCCCACTGGGTGCCGGGCGCGACCTCGAAGGGTCCCATCTCGTCGGTGGTGTCCACGGTCGTCAGGTTGAACGCCAGGGAAGTGAGCCGGTGCCCTTCGGTGGTCTCCGCAGGGCTGGGGAAGTCTCGGTGCCACGGCTGCAGCGTCGCGCCGGGGAACGGGGTGTCAAAGCCGAGCTCGACGATCTGGTAGTCGGGCCCGAGCATCGTCTCGCACACCGCGCGGACCCAGGGGTGCTCGACCAGCTCGACGAAGCCGCGTAGTGCCTCGGGATGGATCTCGACATACCACCGGTTCGGCCCCCTGCCGACCGCTCCGCCCTCGCGGGACCTCGCCTCCTCGAACGCGGCGTCGATGTCCTCGCGCACTTGCTGGACCCAAGCGGGGGTGAAGGCACCCTTGAGGGCGATGACCCCATCGGTCTCCAGACCGTGCCGGATCTCATCCACGTCGAACTCTTCGTCTGGCGCCGTGTCTTCGATCATGCTGCGACGTTACCTCGCAGCCGCCGGCTCGGGGGATGGAGCGGATCCGCACGGCCCATCGGCGGCACCAGCTCCGCACACCGCGACAGCCCGACTCTCCGGGATGCCCCTTGACCGTGCGGATGGGTGCCGTACACAGTCGGTAGCGACCCGGCGTGTCTTAGCCACCAAGCTCCAAGCCCAAGGGGACCCATGGCCACCCGTTGGTTGTTCGGCGAAACGCCTGAGGGCGCGCCGGTCACGGCATACGAGGTGGGTAGTGCCCCAGGCCCGGTGCTCACCGTCCTCGACCTCGGGGCCACGATCCAGTCGCTGGCCTGGGGTCCGCGCCAGCCCAGCATCGTGCTCGGCTACGACGACGTTGCCGCGTACCTGTCGTCCGACAACGACTACCAGGGCGCCGTCGTCGGTAGGTACGCCAACCGAATCGCGGGCGCGCGGTTCACCCTGGACGGGACGACGCACCGCCTCGACGCGAACGACGGAGAGAACAGTCTGCACGGCGGGCACCAGGGCTATGACCAGCGCGTCTGGACGCTGGTCGGTCACGACGACAACTCCCTGACCCTGGGACTGGTCAGCCCCGACGGCGACCAGAGATACCCAGGATCCCTATCCATTCAGGCCCGGTATGAGGTGGGGCAGGACTCCGTGCGGCTAACCCTCTGGGCCACGTGTGACCGCAGGAGCGTGGTGAACCTGACCAACCACAGCTACTTCAACCTTGCAGCGGACGGGTCGTCCATCGACGACCACCTGCTCGAGGTGCACGCGGACCGGTATCTGCCCGTCGACGCAGGATCGATCCCCCTGGGGCATCTGGAGGATGTCACCGGCACGCCGTTCGATCTGCGAACGGCAGCCCGCATCGGGGACCGCGTCCGCGACACCCACCCACAGGTTCGCCAGGCGCGCGGTATCGACCACTCCTTCGACCTGCACGGAAGTGGTCTGCGCCGAGTGGCCGTGCTTGCAGAGCCAACGACCGGTCGGCGGCTGTCCGTCCTCACGGACCAGCCTGCGCTGCAGGTCTACACGGGCAACTTCCTCAACGGCGGCACCGTGGCCAGGAACCGGCTGCTACGGCAGGGCGACGGCATCGCGCTGGAGACCCAGCGACACCCCGACGCCCCCAACCAGGCACACCTCGGCCTCGCAACGCTCGAGCCGCGGGACGAGTACCGAAACACCACCGTGTGGATGCTCGACCAGACGTAGTTCGCTTGGGCAGGACAGCGCCACTGCGGGCTACCTCGCCCCCGGCTCTCGTTCCACAGACTGTCGGGTAGTCGCCCGCACCGGCATCAGAAGTCGCCGCCGCCGAAGTCGCCACCGAAGTCACCGCCACCGAAGTCACCGCCGCTGGAGTCACCGCCGCTGGAGTCACCGCCGCTGGAGTCACCGCCAGTGGCCTCGGACCCGCCGTACGCGGGATCGGCATAACCGGCGTCCCCGTAGTCCGAACCGGTGTCCCCGGCGCTCTGACCATCGGAGCCTGTGCCGTCCGAAGCACCGTCGTTGCTGGTGTCGCCGTTGCCGCTGTCGTCGTTGCCAGTGTCGTTGCTGGTGTCGTCGCCCGTGGTGTCTGTGTCGTGGGCCTGCGCGGCCTCGGGCGAGTCGCCGTAGCCATCGAACAACGCGTCAGCTATGGCCGAGCCGACGACCACACCGGCGATGGTGCCCATCATCGAGCCCAAGATGGTGCCGCCCATCCCCACGCCGCCCATGCCCATGCCGCCCATGCCCCCGAAACGGCTGCGGCTGAACGTCTGCTCGAGGTATCCGGGCTGGCGCAGCTCGGCACGGGTCGCCGTGCGCGCGAGGGACTGCGGGTCGTCACCAGCCGGGCGCTCGCCCGGTGGCAGGTCGCGGCTCAGCTCGGCGAGGACCTGGGCCCGCTGGTCCGGCGTCAGACGCGCGAAGGCTTCGGCGTGTACCTGCTCGAGCGCCTCGGGCGGAGCGGTGCGCAGCAGGTAGCGGTAGCGCGCGATGGCCCCCTCGTCCTCCCCGCCACCTGCCTCCGTCCTGCCCGGACCGGGAGACATCACCGGAGCTGCGTTCTGGGGTGGATACTGCTGCGGCCCGCGCCCGGGCTGTCCCTGTGGCTCACGCCCCAGGAGCCTGTCCAAGAAACCCATCACGACCTCCGTGTCCCTTCAAGTCTTGGTTGAGCCTATGGCCGGGGCCAGCGCAGCGCCTCTCCACGAGAGCTCGCGAGCCGTCGGAGCTCGCGCCGCCGGCCTGGTCCGTCAGACGGCGCGAGCCGGCCTTCTGGTTTCGGCTAGGTTCGCGAACATGCCGACTGCCGGGGGCGAGCCGTGGGGCTGGGCCGATGCCTGGATCCTCGCAGCCACCACGGACGCCGCCGAGGGATGCTGCCTCAGCGAGTTGATCGACCGCCGACGGCATCAACCATGCGATCCCGACTCGGGCCGAACTTGCGCGCGGGCTGAGTGCTCTAGCGGCCGCCAACCTGATCAGCAGACCTGCGATCGGTTTGCGACCACGCGGGAGGGCAAGTCTGTGAAGAAGCACTGGAAGGGGGCCTCTTTCGGTGGAGCAAGTCAATCCTGCCCGCACTCGGCGGGGTCCCGCGCCCGAGCGCCGAGCTCGCACTGACCGATGATGAGGTTCAGGACGCGAACGGGGCGTACCGAAGAGGTCTCGATTGATCCCGCCGCGCCCAGACACTGGGGCGGGCCGCGTCATTCCGCCGCCAGTCGGACTCGGATCCGTTGAGCGCTCTGTCCACCGCCATGGAGCAGCGCGCTTGAGGGTCAGCCCTTGATCAGGGGTCTCGAGTCACCAGTGAGCAACCTCGCAAGCGATTCGATTGTTGCGTCCCCGTCGGGGTCGAAGTATCCGGGCGCGATAACAAGGACTTGCGGAACCGTGCTGGCTCCACCTGACGTCATTGCCTCAACAGGCGACGAGGCGGACATGGCTAGCAGCGGGCTTCCTACGACGTTCATGCTGAGCAGGTCATCCCCCAGCAACTCCCTCTTGGCCCCGGCGTCATATGTCATCGAGACCCGCTCGATGTCCGACAAGGCTAGATCGTAATTCAGCCACTGCATGCTCGCCCGCATGTCCGGTGGAATGTGGAACAGCTGAAGGCAGTCAGCAAGCAGGACGCAATGCATCTGCTGCCACGGCATTTGGAAGGCGCCATCTGCTCGGAACGGGGTTCGAATGATCGACGCGAAGCGGACCTGACAGCGTCGCTGCTCCAGCATCGCCACCAAATCGGCCTGTTGAAAGCGTGCGGTCTGCCCAGCAGGCCGCCCAGCGTCTTGCCGTTTCCTGCCAAAGATCACTCGGCCAACCCTTTCTGACAGCTGGGTGTTCGCGCCAATGCCGAGGCGATGCGCCCGCTCATCTGCAGAGTGCATCGACTCGACCCTCCTCGCACTACGCGAGTATCTCAAAACGCCATATCTCGCATCTGCACTTCCGCGGATCCCGCGCTCCAGGGGGGCATCGACCGCCGCGCGCGGCGGTCGATACAAGGGCCGCCGGTTCGTCGTGTCGCAGCGCGAGCGGCGGCTCTCAAGTCTTGGCTTCTAGCTCTTCCCTCTGTTCGGTATCCCGCCGACGCCATTCCTGTATGAACTCTCCAACCGCCTTTTCGTTCACTTCCCACAGCCCCCAGCGGCCCTGGACGACACTGTGTGCCACGTCGGCGACTCCAGCCATAGCCATCGCGACAGCGTCATCGTCGGCGTCGGGCAGCAGCGCCGTACGCATTGCATTGTCCTTGAGTAGGCGAGCCCAGTGCGGCTCCGAGCGCTTGGAGTAGTAGTGCCCAAATGACGGGTAGTACTGGTGCGCGTCGAACCGTTCGGGATCGATCTGGGTCAAGACCACTAGGGCCGCTAGTGCATCGAATGCGCAGAGCGAGTTAAGGATTGGGTCGGTCGGCGCAATCTCAGCACCGGGTTCCGGGTCATAGCCATCGTCATCGACGACGTATGGTCGGAGAGCGGGGAGATGGTGTACCACTCTGCGAGCAAGCGGGATAAGCGCCCCTTGCTCCTCCTGGCCGCTCGCCGTCTTGGGGAATGCATTGCTGCGAGCCGCGATCGTGAGGCCATGCCGAAGCCAGGAGACGTACCAGCTGTCGGGCGAAGCCTGGATCGCCAGCATTCGCACCGTCGCCCAATCCTTTAGAACAACCGCCAACCCCCCGAGTGCCACGACACGGCTGAGGATGTCGAGCCAATAGACCGACTGAGCAAGCGGTCTAGCTTCCAAACTGGCGGTGGCCTCAAGCGGCGCGCCATAGACGTCGGTGAGGCACTCGATCACGTCAGCCGCAATGTCCGCCCGGTCAAGCGTCAGGGCAAGCGCACCAACGGAGACCAACCGATCCAGGATCGTGCCGAAGACGTCTCGATCACCACGACCAGCGGCTGATTTAGCTTCCCCTGGTAGCCGGATCATCAACAGCCGGATGGGAACTAGGTCGTTGCGGCGAATGAGTTCCACGACTGCGCCGTCAAACGACCCTTGGTCGAGCTGCCAAACGAGCGCCTGCACGGGCCCAGATGCGATCGCCTGGCCCTTCGCGCCGGTCTGGATCGCCGCGACCATCTCTGCAAACTCTGCTCGATGCGTCTCACGCAGCGATGAATCACGGGGACCAAGGAGTGCCTGTACGTCATGTTCACCCCAGCGTTCGCTGGACGTACCGCGGCGCACAAACACATCACCCGGACGCAGCACCGTCTTCTGTCCGCCTCCCGGCTTGGTGTACTCGCCGATCGCCCTGATGACGGTGAATCCAAGTTGGTGCCTGGGCACGAACAGCAAGACAAGGTGTTTGCCGTCAATCACATGCTGGGCCGACACGACGTCGGTTCGGTGCAACAACCGCTCCAGCTTCTGGCGAAGATTCGCCTCGTCGAACTTCTCCGACAAGGCAGCCACCATGAGGCCCGTTGGGTTCCCGTGGTCGTCCGCGCCAATGATCAAATAGCCACCGCACGACCTCATCGCCGCCACATCCTTGGCCAACTCCACCACTTCGCCGTGATCGTCGAGATCCACCCGCTGCTTGAAATCGAGGCTCGACACCTCGCAACCGACGGCAAGGAGGGTTCGCAACTTCTCCGCCGTCACGACGGGCTCGACAACCACGGTGGAGTCACTCATAACGAGCATTCGACCATCTCGGACTGACATCGTGCGCAAAGCACGTGGCGTTCGAGGGCGTCTCCTTCCGCCCTCGGCGTTTCGCGAACCGCGTCATACCGCCGCTTGTGCCGCGTTGATGCAGGTTGGTCGTCTGCCTTGACATGATGACGAGCATGACCGGACACCTGGCAGCGGATAGCTATGAGGACTCGGGTGGAAAGGCGCGGACGCAAGCACATGTAGAGGCGGCCGACTCCGGGTATCGAGCCGCGCGGGTATTACTAGGACCGGCAGGCTTGTCCCAGTCAGGCCCGTCGGCGCGCGCTGAGTCGTGATGCCCCCACCCAGTACCGCTGACGACGCCCACGCAACCGAGACCCGCGCCCTGCTGGCCCACCTCGGCACCGCCATGATCGCGACCGGACAACCGGTGCAGGAGATGGAGGAGGAGCTCGCCGAGGTCGCCGTCCAACTGGGCTACCCCGACGTCCAGACAGCAGTCGGTCCCACGGGCCTGGTCGTCACCCTCACTGAAGGGGGTCCCTCAACGTATCGGTCGGCTCCCCCCGGTATGCGTCTCCACCAGTCCGCGAGCGTGCGCCGAATCCGCTACCAACTGATCCGGGGCGAGCTCGCACCCGGAGCCGCCCGCGAGCAGCTCGCGGAGGTCGCGCGTCGCCCTGTCCGGCACCCGCAGTGGTTGGTCGCCCTGGCCTGGCCCGTGCTCGCCGTCGGTATTGCGCTGATCCTGCAACCCGGCTGGGCCAACCTCGCCGCGGCCGCCGCGGGGGCAGTCATCGTGTTCGTGCTCGTCCAGCTGGCCGAGCGGTACCAAGTGGTGAAGGCGCTGCTGCCGACCCTTGCCGCGTTCGTGGTCTCCTTGGCCGTCTTCGGTGCCGCCAACGCGGGACTGCTGGAGGGTCCCTTGCGCACCGTCCTGCCGCCACTGGCGGTCCTGCTACCCGGAGCGCTGGTCGTCAACGGCATGTCAGAGCTCGCCGCCGGACACATGCAGGCCGGGTCGGCCAGGCTCACCTACGGCCTGGTGCAGCTGGCGTTGTTCGCGCTGGGACTCCTCATGGCCACTGCCCTGCTTCGCGTGCCGTCCGCGACGCTGGCCAATGTCCGGGTCGACGAGATCGGGTGGAGCGGTGCGCCTGTCGGCCTGCTGCTCATCGGGTTGAGCATCTGCCTGATGGAGGGCGTGCCGTTGCGGATGCAGGGCTGGGTACTGCTCGTGCTGAGCCTGGCCTTCGGCGCCCAGGTCGCCGGGCAACAGCTCGGCTCGATAGGTCTGGGAGGGTTCCTCGGGGCGATCGCGGCCAGCCTCGGTGCCAGCGTGGTAGAGCTCCGACGACCGCAGGTGGCACGTCTTGTGCTCTTCCTGCCGGCGTTCTGGCTGCTCGTGCCCGGAAGCCTGGGCCTCGTGGGAGTGACCGAACTCGCGGCGGGTCGCGAGTCGGCCACCGACCTCGCCCTGGGCGTGCTCGGGGTCGTCATCGCCATCTCTCTCGGCCTGCTGGTGGGCTCCTCCCTCGGCAGCTCCCTGCGTGGGCGGCTGGCCGCGCCCCCCACGTGAGCCATCACGAACAGCTGCCGATGCGAGAGGGGGGCCTCTGTGCAAGAAACGACCACGAGCTCGCAGCGTTGCTTCCAAAGGCGTACTCACTCCTCCAGAAGTTCGTCTATCCGCCGCTAGAGGACTATGACGTCCCCGTTTCATGATCTGCCGACTTGGCGCATCTTTGGCTTCTAGAACCAAGACCTGAAGCACTCGACGACGTGCGACAAGGCTTGCCGGGAGGCCGGTCTGGTTGCGTCAGACGTCCGACTGCTTGGCAATGGTGGCGGCGGCGCGACGGACGGCGTCGGATGGCCCGACAGGTACCAGCGCCTCGAGGAAAGCGAAACGTCGACGCATGGACGACGCGGCCGCGCTGCTGTCGTCGTTGTCGCGTAGGCGGTGCCACCAGTCAGCGATGTCTCCCCACCCGGGCGCCGCGAGCGACCCGCCGAACTCCTGGACCGCCAGGGCTGAGCAGAGGCTGGCGAAGTTGAGGCGATGGGCCAGCGGCCAGCCGGCGAGTGTGCCCAGCGTGATCGCAGCGTCGAAGACGTCCCCGGCACCTGTCGGGTCCATCGCGTTGACGCGCAGTGCTTGCGCCGCGGCCTCCTCGCCCGTCGAGCCGTCGATCGCGAGCGCGCCGTCGTTGCCGTTGGTCACGACTGCTAGCGGTACTCGGTCGGCCAGGGCGAAGAGGGCGTCTTGCGCGGTCTCGGTGCGGGTGTAGGACATCGCTTCGACGGCGTTGGGCATGAAGGCGTGGCAGTGCTCGAGCTGGTCTACCACGTGGGTCGGCCATTTCCCGGTGTGATCCCATCCGACGTCGGCAAAGATCAACGCGCCGTCCTTGCGCGCCTGGTCGGCCCACTCGCGACCGGCGTGGCCGGCACCGAGCGGCTGGTCGGCCTTGAGGTCGAGCAGCACAGCCCGAGCCCTGGGCGGGGTGCCGATCATGGCGCTGGCGTTCTCCGGGGCCGCATGGCCGTGGGTGACCATGCGACGGTCCCGCCCGACCGCGATGGAAACGGTGACGGGCGAGTGCCACGAGGAGTAGCGACGCGAGCGGGACAGGTCGATGCCCTCCTGCTCCTCAAGGGTGCGCCAGCAGAACTCGCCGTAGTCATCGTCGCCGAACGCCGCACCCAGGGCGGTGTGCATGCCGAGTCGCGAGGCGGCGACGGCAAGGTTGGCGATGCCGCCCGGCGAAGACCCCATCCCCTCGGCCCACACCTCAGTGCCGTTCTTGGGCATGCTCGCGAGTCCGGTGAAGATGATGTCGAGGAAGACGGTGCCCTGCAGGAAGACGTCGACCTCCGGGCCCCCGGGCGCTCGTAGCCCGGCAAGGGGGTCGAAGACGTGGGCGCCCATGGGTGTCCTCCTCCTCTCACCCCCGGACCCGGCCAGGCAACAGGGGAAGCTCCGTCTTTGGCGAGTCCGGGCCATGGTGACGCGACGGGACCCCACCGTGCAACCACCCTCATGACGAGCCTGGGGTACGTCTCGCGATGGACGTGGGTAGCCTGCCGAGCAGTGAGTGGAGGTGGTGCGGCAATGAAGCTGGCGATTCTCGGCGGCGGAGGCTTTCGCGTTCCGCTGGTCTACGGCGCGTTGTTGGGCGACTCCTCGCTGCACCGGGTCGACGAGGTCGTCCTGTTCGACCTCGATGTCACGCGTCTCTCCGCGATCGGACAAGTCGTGCGGCAGATGGCCCAGGGGGTTGACGGCTCGCCGTCGGTGGCCGAGACCACTGACCTCGACGAAGCCCTGCGAGGAGCCGACTTCGTGTTCTCGGCGATCCGCGTTGGTGGCCTGCGGGGCCGGGTCGTCGACGAGCGGGTGGCCCTCGACCTCGGCGTGCTGGGACAGGAGACCACCGGTCCGGGCGGACTGGCATATGCCCTGCGTACGGTGCCAGTCGCTCTGCACATTGCCCAGCGGGCTTCCGAGGTGGCTCCCGACGCGTGGTTCATCAACTTCACCAATCCCGCCGGTATTGTCACCGAGGCTATGCAGGGCGTGCTCGGCGATCACGTCCTCGGCATCTGTGACTCCCCGATCGCCTTGGCGCGCAGAGCTATTGGCGTTTTGGGCCTCCCGCAGGATGGCACCACGATTGACTACGTCGGTCTCAACCACCTCGGGTGGCTGCGCGCTCTGCACCACGACGGCACCGATCACCTGCCGCGCCTGCTGTCCTCGCCCGACCTACTGGCCCGCACCGAGGAGGGTCGGCTGTTCGGCGCGCAGTGGTTGCACGCGCTTGGGGCGGTCCCCAACGAGTACCTCTACTACTACTACTTCACCCGGGAGGCGGTGGCCGCCATCAAGACGGCCGACCAGACCCGCGGCGAGTTCCTCCACGACCAGCAGGGTGGCTTTTACGCCGCCGTGACCGCTAACCCACGGACTGCCTTGCAGGTATGGCGGCGGGTGCGCGCCGAGCGAGACTCGACCTACATGAAGGAGGCTCGGGCGGAAGATGAGTCACGCGACGACGCCGACATCGCGGGCGGGGGGTACGAGGGCGTCGCCCTGGCAGTCATGGCGGCCATCGCGCGCGGCGAGGTAGCCGACCTGATCCTCAACGTCCGCAATGCTGGAGCGATCCCGGGTCTGCCCGAGGACGCCGTGGTCGAGATCCCGTGCACCGTGGACCGCGCCGGCCCCCACGCCCGACATCTGCCAGCGCCTGAGGAACACATGCTTGGTCTGATGCAGCAAGTCAAGGCGGTCGAACGGCTCGTCATCGAAGCCGTGACCACCCGGTCCGAAAGCGCGGCGCTCAAGGCCTTCGCCCTGCACCCTTTGGTCGACTCGGTGAGCACGGCCCGCGCCCTGCTAGATGGCTACCGCCGCAGGTCACCCGAGATTGGTGCCCTGTTCAGCGACTAGCCGACTGGGCGGCAGGTCTTTGCGCTGCTGGTCAGGACGCAGATAGGACTTGCTTGGAGGGGAGCAGGATCTGCCTGCAGAGATGATGCCCGGGCCGGCGTGCTCGGCTCAGGTCGAGCGGGCGTCGAAGCCAGTGAATCGGATGAGTTTGGCAGGGACGCCGGCGACGATCGCGTTGGCCGGCACGTCTTTGGTGACCACAGCACCAGCCCCCACGATCGCGCCGTCGCCGATGGTCACGCCCGGGACGACCGTCACTGCGGCACCGAGCCACACCTTGCGGCCGATGACGATGGGCGCCGGGGTCATGTCCGCCCGCCGGTCCGGTTCCATCCCGTGGTTCAGCGTCGTCAGCGTGCTGCCGTGGCCAATCAGTGTGCCGTCCCCGATGGTGATGCCACCGGTGTCCTGAAAGGTGCAGCCGATGTTGATGAAGACGTTCTTGCCGAGCGACAGGTTCTTGCCGAACTCGCTGTAGAACGGGGGGAAAACCGCGACCGACTCGTCCACGGTCCTACCCGTGAGTCGAGACAGCAGGGCCCGCACCTCCTCGGGTGTGCGGTACCCGCTGTTCATCTCGGCGACGATCTGAAGCGCCTCCTGGGCGGCGTCGTGCATGAAGGTGTGTTCTTCCGAACCACCCTCGATGACCGCGCCGCGGTTGACGTGGTCCAGGAAGTCCTGCAGCTCCATCCCCATCACCGGCTCAGAGGGTGGCGGTGTCGATGACGAAGCGGTATCGGACGTCGGAGGCCAGGACTCGTTCGTACGCCTCGTTGACCTGATCGGCGGCGATGACCTCGACGTCGGCGCTGATGCGGTGCTCGGCGCAGAAGTCGAGCATCTCCTGGGTCAGGGCGATGCCGCCGATCATGGAGCCGGCGAAGGAGCGCCGCGCCCCGATGAGCGAGAACACGTTGACGCTCAGCGGTTCTGCGGGTGCGCCGACGTTGACGAGCGTGCCGTCCACGGCCAGCAGACCGAGATAGGCATCGAGGTCGATGGCGGCGCTGACGGTGTTGACGATGAGGTCGAACCGACCAGCCAGAGCTTCGAAGGTGGACGGGTCCGAGGTGGCGTAGTAGTGGTCGGCACCGAGTCGGAGGCCGTCCTCCTGCTTCTTCAGCGACTGCGAGAGCACGGTCACCTCGGCGCCGAGGGCGTGCGCGATCTGGACGCCCATGTGCCCGAGGCCGCCGAGGCCGACGATGGCGACCTTCTTCCCGGGTCCCGCATTCCAGTGGCGCAGCGGGGCGTAGGTGGTGATGCCGGCGCACAGCAGCGGCGCGGCGGCGGCCGGGTCGATGCCCTCCGGCACGGTCAGGACGTAGTCCGCGTCGACGACGACGTGGGTGGAGTAGCCGCCCTGGGTGGAGTAGCCGCCCTGGGTGGTGGTTCCGTCGCGGTCCGTGGCGGCGTACGTGCCGACCATTCCGTTCAGGCAGTACTGCTCGTCGCCGTTGCGGCAGTTGGCGCACTCGCCGCAGGAGTTGACCATGCAGCCGACGCCGACGCGGTCGCCGACCTGGTGGCGGGTGACGTCGGCACCCACCTCGGTGACGAGGCCGACGATCTCGTGCCCGGGGACCACCGGGAAGGGCTGCGGGCCCCAGTCGCCGTTGACGGTGTGGATGTCCGAGTGGCAGATGCCGGCGAACTCGATCTGGATGAGGACGTCGTTCGATCCGACTGCTCGGCGCTCAATGACGGTGGGGGCCAAGGGCTGGCCTGCCGCGGGTGCTGCATAGGCGTTGACGCGCATGTGAAGGGTTCCTTCGTGTCTGGGTGATCAGTGGCTGTGGTGGGTGGCTGTAGAGGGCGGAGCAGGTCGGCTCAGGCGCCGTACTCCTCGTCGGTGACGTGGTCGAGCCAGGTCACGACCTCGCCCTGGTCGTCGGCCTCCTGCATGGCGACGTGCGCCATGAACCGGTCGGCGGTGGCGCCGTGCCAGTGCTCCTCGTTCGGCTCGATCTGGACGACGTCGCCGGGACGGATCTCCTGCACGCCGCCGCCTCGGCGGGCGACGTAACCGATCCCGTCGGTGACGTACAAGGTCTGTCCCTTCGGGTGGCGGTGCCAGGCGGTCCTCGCGCCCGGAGTGAAACGGACATGGGCGCAACCGATGGCCGACGCCTCGTCGGGGTTGCGTATCCCGTCGATGTAGACGGTGCCGGTGAACCAGTCCGCCGGCCCCACGGCGGTCTGACCGCCGCTCTGGATGAATTTCATGAGTGGTGCACTTCCTTCGTGTCACGGTCCGGGGCGCGCGAGGCGCGCTGCCCGGGACTCGGTGCAGGTGCCTGAGGTATGCCGCCGCGAGGCTGGGCGCGGCGGCATGGCTCTACTGCTTGCTGGCTCGCTTGAGCTCGTCGGCCAAGGTGCGGGCCTCGCTGGAGAGCAGCTCGGCCCGGCCGTCGTCACCCGCGGCCACGGCGTGCCAGTAGTCGATCTTCAACGCGACGTAACGCTGCCGGAGGACGAGCTGCTTGGCCTCCGACTCCAGTCGACGCTGCTGCCCAGTGAGCAGCTCGATCTGCTCAGCAGCGGCGGCTGGGCCCATCTGCCCGTTCGCGACGTACTTGCGCATGTCGCCAACGGACATCCCGGTGGCCGCGAGGCAGGCCACCCACATGATCTGGTCGAGGTCCTCCTCTCCGTACACGCGGTGCCCACTGCTTGCCCCGCGGCCGACCGGGGCGATGACCCCGATGGATTCGTAGTACCGGAGCGTGCTGGCCGGCAGGCCGGTCAACGCTGCGGCCTCCTTGATGGTGTAGTCGTGCCGGGTGGTCATCGCGCTCATGTCCACCACGCTAGGAACTTCAAGTACTTGAAGTCAAAGCCTGGAAGACAGCGAGGTCACGCACCGCAAACCGATGGTGCTCCCCCTCTTGCTCGAGAACTGGGTGGACGCAGGAGCTCGATTGGCCACGCGTCAATTCGCCGCGTGGCGGCTGAGGCAGTCCCACCCTTCGAGGCAGCTACGGCGGACCGGAGGGGGCGCGATGAGGGTCGGTACGCTGCACTTGATAGTGCAGTATGCTGCACTCCATGGACGAAGGTGCGACGGCTCTGTCGGTGACGATTGGAGCGCGTGTAAAGGATCTACGGCATGCCCGTCGTTGGACGCTGGACCAGCTTGCCGTGGCGGCGGGCGTCAGTCGCCGCATGGTGGTGAACGTCGAGCAGGGGACCGCGAACCCCAGTGTCGGGACGCTGCTACGGATCAGTGACGCGTTGGGTGTCGGGCTGCCGGCGCTGGTCGAGCAGCCCGAGCCCAAGCGAGTAAAGGTGACTCGTCGTGGTGCGGGCGCCGCTCTGTGGACCGGGGCAGCCGGCGGCCGCGGAGTGCTGGTGGCCGGCACCCAGCCACCGGATGTACTCGAGCTCTGGGACTGGACCTTGGGCCCCGGTGACGAGCACCGGAGCGAGGCGCACACAGCAGGGACCAAGGAGCTCATCCAAGTCCTGAAAGGTGTCGTCACCCTCGAGGTCGCGGACCAGTCCATCGTCCTGCAGACCGGCGACGCCGTCTCCTTCCCGGGTGATGTCGCGCACGCTTACGCCAACCCGCGGACCAAGGACGCGAGGTTCTCCCTGACCGTATTCGAGCCCGGCGTCGGGACGTCGAACGGGACGGAGGCCCACATTGGCTGACACCGACGACCTCGAGGTGAGGTGGCTTCACGACGCCGCCGACGCGCTCGCCAGCACGCATCCGGGCAACACCCCATGCGGTACCGCCACCCCCGAAAGACGCTGACATGCTCATCCACCCCTGGGACGCCGCCCTCGACCCGGCGGAATGGCAGCAGTGGCTGGCCTCCACCGACCGGTTCGGGGTGCTCGCCGTCAACAACCTCGACCCGGCTCAGGCGCCCTGGGTGCTGCCGACCCACTTCACCCTGGCCGGCAACCAGCTGCTCATGCACCTCGCCCGACCCAACCCGGTCTGGGCACACCTCGAAACAGCCGCGCAGGTGCGCCTCGCAGTGGTGGGCGACTACGCCTACATCCCCACCCACTGGCGCGCCAAGGCCGGCGGCCCCGACGAGGACGGCGTCCCCACCAGCTACTACACCTCAGTGCAGTTCGTGTGCCGCCCCACCATCGTCGACGACCCTCAGGACAAGGTGAGCATCCTCGACGCGCAGCTTGCAGACCTCCAGCCCGAGGGTGGTCATGCGGAGGTGTCGGTCGACGCACCGCCATACGGGCGCATGCTCTCGGGCATCCGTGGCGTCCGCCTGCAGATCCTGGGGGTCGATGCGAAGTTCAAGTACGACGACGCCAACCCCGTCGACCACCGAGCGCGGGTCAGCGACCGCTTGGACGCACGGGACCACGCACTCGACCGAGGCGCCGCCACACAGCAGCGCCGCCGCCTGGCCCGGGTCGGGGACTGGCAGTCCCACCGGGACCGGCCATGACCGCCACTCTCCGGTCCATCGTGGTCCCGCCCTGGGCGCTGGCCCTGACCGCGATGCTCTCCGTCCAGCTCGGCTCAGCCCTGTCGGTCGACGTCATCCATGCTGTGGGCGCGGCCGGGACGGCGTGGCTGCGGCTCAGCATGGGCGCGGTCGTCTTCCTCCTCCTCGCCCGCCCACCCCTACGTCAGGTGCGCCGGCACGACATACCAGCGTTGGTCGGGCTCGGTGTCACCACCGGCCTGGTGACCATCGCATTCCTCGCCGCCATCGAGCGCATTCCCCTGGGCGCGGCAGTCTCGATCGAGTTCCTCGGCCCGCTGACCGTGGCGGCCATCCGCGCCGACTCCCGACGAGCCCTGACCTGGCCGGCACTGGCTCTGCTGGGTGTCCTTCTGCTCACCGAACCCTGTCACGGACACCTCAACCCGGCAGGGGTGTGCTTCGCCGCGATGGCCGCGCTCGGCTGGGCCACCTACATCGTCCTCACCCAGCGCATCGGCGACCGGTTCACTGGCCTCGGCGGACTGTCCATCACCGTTCCCATCGCCGCCCTCACCGCCGCAACGGTCGGCATCCCGCAGGCGGTCGGACACATGACGCCCGGCATCCTGCTCGCCGCTGCCGGACTCGCCGTTCTACTACCCGTCCTGCCGTTCGCCCTCGAGATGCTCGCCCTACGACAGATGACCTCGACAGCCTTCGGGACATTGATGGCGCTCGAGCCCGCCATCGGCGTCGCCCTCGGTCTGGTCGTCCTGCACCAGACTCCCGCAGCCATCCACATCGTCGGCATCACACTGGTCGTCTGCGCCGGCGCCGCAGCCCAACACCGCGGCCTGCGCGACCCTGAAACGGAGGAGGGCACCGACCTCGAACCCGAGCTCCTGACTTCGCGGTAGCCGGCACGCCGTGCGCGACCTACCTGACCGCCCATCCAACGTTGAGCGCGTCCTTCCGCCGCGTGCGGGTACGGGTCGCCTTCCGAGCACCACTCGTGATCCCTTGGCACTGTCGCACACGGGCAGTCGACAGACCGTCCGAGTGGGCTGGTGCCTCATAGAGTTGCAGCGATCGCTCGGCGCGAGTGGTCAGCTCGCGACGAACAAGGAGGACTCGCCATGGAGACCAGGACGCTGGGCCAGGGGTTGCGCGTTTCGGCCTTGGGTCTGGGATGCATGGGGATGAGCCAGAGCTACGGGCCGAACCCGGGCGACCGCGACGAGATGATCGCCGTCCTACGAGGTGCGGTCGAGCACGGCGTCACGTTCTTCGACACCGCCGAGGTCTACGGCCCGTACGTCAACGAAGAGCTTGTCGGCGAGGCGCTCCAGCCCTTCCGCGACCAGGTGGTGATCGCGACCAAGTTCGGTTGGGACATCCGCGATGGACGCTCGGTGGGCCTGAACAGCCGACCGGATCAGATCCGCCGGGTTGCCGATGAGTCCCTGGCGCGGCTGCGCACGGACCGGATCGACCTGTTCTACCAACACCGGGTCGACCCGTCTGTGCCGATCGAGGAGGTCGCCGGAGCCGTGGCCGAGCTCGTGCAGCAGGGCAAGGTGAACCACTTCGGCCTCTCGGAGGCCGGGGCCGGCACGATCCGTCGGGCGCACGCCGTCCACCCGGTCACCGCGCTGCAGAGTGAGTACTCGCTGTGGACCCGCGACATCGAGGCGGAGATCCTGCCCACACTCGACGAGCTCGGTATCGGCTTGGTCCCGTTCAGCCCTCTGGGCAAAGGGTTCCTCACTGGCACGGTGAGCACCGACACCGAGTTCGCGGCGGGCGACATCCGCACCTCCATCCCGCGGTTCACCGAGGAGAACCGTGCAGCCAACCAAGCGCTGGTCGACCGCATCACCGAGGTCGCCGCAGCGAACGAAGCAACGCCTGCCCAAATCGCCCTGGCCTGGCTGCTCGCCCAACGTCCCTCGATCGCGCCCATCCCCGGCACTCGTCGACTGTCGCGCCTTGAGGAGAACATCGGCGCCACACGGATCGAGCTGTCCGCGGGGGACCTCACCGCACTAGGGGAGGCTGCCGCGCGCGTTGGTGTCGCAGGAGCCCGCTACAGCGAAGAGATGCAGAAGATGACGGGACTCTAGAGGCCGTTCACGCGAGCTGAAACCCAATCCGAGCAGTGCGTCATGTCGCCGCTCGTGGACTGAGTCAGTTGGGCAGTTGAAGCAACGCAGCGACACCCTCAAGTACGGCCGTCAGCCCGGAGTCGAACTCCTTGCCGTAGTCGTAGCCCGGCTTGAGGACGTGCTCGACGGTCATCTCGAAGAGGTATGGGAACTCGGAGGCGGGAAAGGTGTCCATGATGGCCCCAGTCATGGCAGCCAGTTCCGACTCGTCTCGGAATGGCAGGTTGACCTCTTGGAGCACGAAGCCGTGCACGTAGCTGTCGACCACGGAGACTGCGTGGGCCGCCTGGGGGACCGAGAAGCCACCTTCGCGGAAGCACCTGATCCCCGCCTCCAGGAGTCCTAGGGTGGCTGGCCCTGGGCTCGTCCTCGAGGCCATCAAGCTCACAGCCCAGGGGTGGCGGCGTAGCCGTGCGCGGGTGTTGTGGGCCCGCTCGCTGATCGCCGCCCGCCAGTCCGTGGTCGGCAGGGGGCGGTCGATCTCGGCGGCAACGAGCTCTACCAACCCGTCCAAGAAGATCTCGTCTTGCCGGAGAGTTGTGGAGCGTTTCAAGGTTTCACGCAGGCGATTGATGAATGCGGGCGGCCTTCCCGTACGCCAGGCCTTCGCCAAGTCTCCTGGCATCACTTCGTCTGTGAGCTTCAGGGCCAGCGCTTCTCACTGAGAAGGCCGCCGCGCAGACGGCAACGACTCCTGCGTTCAGTTCGTCGTCTAGGGCGATGGAGTCGCGAGACGAGTCCTCGCTCTGACCCACGCGAGCCCTCGCTTCGGACGCCAAGTCCGCTTGCTGACGGGCGATGCGTCCCCACACGAGCCAGAACTCGGTGCTCATCAAGAATCTCGAAGCTCATCGATGCATTTGTTCCCGTCGTCACAAAGCGCGGCAACGCGGTTCACAACCTCAGCACGCTGGAACCGCCGGTGCCACACCCAGTAGCCGGGAACTCAACGCGGGCCATGGTTGAGTTCGGGGCAGAGGCCGCCGACGAGGCGGTGGCCGCCATGGCGGCCATTTACGGTGCGCTGCTAAATGGCGTTAAGCCGGCCGCACAACCTTGGGTGAGCCAACAGAGTCTCGGCCTCGCGACACTCGCCGGCATCCCGTGAAGGCGATAGGCGGTGCTTGCCTCCTACGCGAGCACCAGCGCATCCTTCCGTGGCTGGCCCTGAGAACTTCAGGCAGAGACTAAGGGAGTGACGGATAGCCAGCCGTACGTAACCTGTGGGACCTTCATTTGGGTAAAGGCTCCCATCGGAGGTCAGGGTGGCAGGTGCTGGAGGCGACGACGCCCTTCCCGAGCCTCGCCTGCCGCGCGAGCCAGCGCGCGATAGTCGCACGCCTCCATACATCGCTGATGCCGAACGACTTGGTGTCCCTCTGTCCGTCCCGGATCCCTCGGTGCGCGTGCGGGAGCTACGTCAAAACCTCGATGTCGTAAAAGTCGAGACAACCCATGACAAGCTAGTGGGACATCTGCAGAGCTTCGAGCGCGGCATCGCGCGTCGGTACGCAGCGCGACTTGCCTTTGTCGAATCACTTGGCCTCTTCGGGGTCGCTCTGGCCCTCTTGTTGCCCCTATTTACAGCTAGCTTTCAACAATTCGGTCCATTCACCCCCGAAGCCCTGAAAGGGATGTGCGGCACAGGGGCGGCAGTCTTCACGATATGGAGCGTTCGTCGGCTGTGGATGGGGGCAAGGCTGTCCCGTGTACAGCCTGGCGCGGCCGATCACGGTGGTGTGGCTGCCACTGCCCATGCGATCGAAGCCACGCGGGACTTTCCGTCGTCGTCGTGAGCGACCTCACTTGGCGGGACGTCATTCCGCCGCTTAGGGCGTAGCTGCAAAGAGGTCAATCTCCCGGTTCGTGGCTAGCCTCCATCCGATGATCCACAGCTACCAGCGGCGCCTGGGCGCTGCGTTCGAGCTGGGTCACGACATGGGCCGCAGGGATGCGATTCGGGAGGCGAACGGCCGCGGCCCGAACGGTGGCAAGCCGGTGTTCCTCGATCGGGAACAGTCTGCCTAGTCTCTCGACGTCAAGACAGTACCCCCGCGTGGTCCATGAGCGGGGGTGTTGCTCTGACGTTCAGGCAAGGCGCCCACGTCTTGCCCCCGGACCCGTCCGGCGCGGGGACCTCTACCCACGCTCAGCGCGTCCTCTCCCAGCGTCACCGGCAATCCGCGCAATGGTGGATACCCGCGGCGGCCGAACGGTGGCAAGATGTCTGGGCGCGCCCCTTCCCCATTCCCCCGTGGGTCTGAGGGGGCGCGTTCACATCGAAACGGCGGTGCCCCCACTCCTCCGGAGAGTGGGGGCACCGTTTCGGTCGACGTCGCCAGACGTCCCCTGATGTCGGACGTCGCCCGGATGACTGCGTCCCCGAGAGCCACGCTGCTGGACCCGGACGCTCGCCATCGAGTGTGGCGTGTGCGGGTCCGGGCAGGCGCCAAGCGCGATGCTACTCGCGACGATCGCGTTAGTCATGCCCCCAACTGAATGTGACGTTGACCAGATGCGAGGCGAGATCCCCCCGAGCCACCACGACGGAGGGTTCCTCGGCCAGCGCGTCTTCGRTGGCCAGACCCAACTCCACGAGGCGGATGCGCGCTTCCGTGATGAGCCGGGCGTGAGCTGCGGGGTCGTGGACGGCCACGAGGGGCACGGTGACGGTGGTCGCGACACGCATGGGGCGACTTTCTGCCTGGTGGCGTTCTCAGGGCGCGCCTTGGCCCTTCCGCGAGTGTTGTTGCGGGCGCGAACCCCTGCTACCTGAACAGCGTGGCGCTCCGCGGTGGCCTTGCCTATGACCCATCAGGGCCCCCGCCTCGACCAAGCTCGTGCGGCCACGCCGGCCAGCATCGAAGTCCACTCGGTCCCACAACCGGTTCAGATCCCGCAGCGGGGCATAGCTAGTCACGATCACCCACGCAGCCCTCCCGTGACGAGACTGTGCAGTTCTTCAGAATCTCGGAGCGGACGGTGCCGTCCACGGCGTTGCCTTCACGGTCGGCGTCGGCCGGCCGGTACAGGGACAGCAGGATGTCGGCGGTGTCCTCGATGACACCCGAGTCGCGGGCGTCAGTGATGGAAACGGGCGTTCCCCCGGCGGCGGTGCGGCCAGCCTGGTGAGGCACGATGCCGGCGACACCGGACGCCTTCAGCTCCTCCTTCAAGGAGATGACCGCCTTGGACACCCGCTCGTATGGCGAGCCACCCCGCACGCTGTTGGCGTAGTAGCCGAGGTAGTCGACCATCGCCAGGTGCGGGCGCTCCCCCGTCTCCTCCTCGAACTCGTCCACCAGCCGGGTCAGGTCGCCCTCGACCATGCGCTGGTCCACGATCCGCAGCCGCGACAGCATGGTGGTGATGTCGTCGTCGGTGGCCAGCGGGTTCCAGAACTGGGCGACGCGGCGCAGCCGGTTGTACACCTCGGGGGCCGTCATCTCCAGGGTCACCAGCAGCGTCGGGTGCTGCCGGTTGTTGTAGGCGATGTTGACTAGAAAGGGCCGTTGTAGGCGAGGATATGGTCACGCCCAACCACGTAGCCGCGATCCGCTGCTGCCACGCTGAGACAGCGAATCTGCCTGTGGCCAAGCGGCTCCACAGCCACCACCGCCCGTCGCGGTTGCGTGACCCTACGCGGCACCCCCCGACGCTTCGCACAACTGTGAAATGGCTCGATAGCCGCCGGCAGCATCAGGTCCATGACCCCCTCAGGGCGTCGACCCGACCGGGTATACCACCGCGCGCTGGCCGTTCCGCCCAGACTCGTCACCAGTTCCCTCACGTCACGCGCCAACGCTTCGCTGGAAGTGAAGTACTGCACCGACGCCCGGCGTGGCCCTCGACTTGCGCCGTCCCCGTCCATCAGTCCCTGCAGCAGCGCAACACGTTGCCCGACACTGCCGCGGAGGTATGTCGGCGGGATGAACTTTTCGGCGCTGTGCACGTCAAGCCCTAACCGCCGAACAGCTCCGATGACTCCAAGAACCGCGCCCCTGGCGCACACCTCCCCGGGAGCGCTGGGCCGCCAAGCAGGCATCGCATAGTGCCGACGGACTCGCGCGGCAACGTCCTGGTCTGGTGTCGTCAGGATGGCGCTGTTCGTCGTGAGGCCACCATTGGCAATGAGCGCGCCCAGGGTGTAGGGCTCCACCGGCAACAGCCGCTCGCTGTGCTGGAGTGGCTCTGCCATCGGGATTGTGAACCGCCAACCGCGCGAACGACCGTCCGCATGCGTTGGAGCCTGCAGGTTGGTCGACAGCAGTTCGGCCGTGGTGAGCGTCAGCCCTCGCCAGTCGGCATACTTGCCACTCCGTTGACGCAGACCCCAAGGGTGGGCACCGTCCACCACCGAACTGGACCCGTCACTGAAGCGAACGCGGAAGGTCGGCAGAAGGCCTTGTTCACGGGCGTCGGTCACGACGATGGCGCGCCCATTGCTGCCGAACACCTCGTCCCCGACATGCAGTTCACCCCACTTGCGCCATCCCTGAGGCGTGGGGACGTCCTCATCCGGGGCGTGCCCATGGCTGACCGGCACCGCCGAGGCGGCCGGTGATATCGAGTCGGCGATCTCGTGAGCAACCGTTGCGCGCCGAGCGAGGTCGTTGTCCCGTTCATTCGGGCCGCCGGTCTGATCTTGCTGGCAAGTCATTTTCTGCATGGGCTGTCATCGGCACGCGGACAGAGAAACGAGCACGAGGGACTCGTCCTGACATCGCGTGTGACGGGCGATCCGTTCGTATGCCGCCACACGCCATCACGTCAGGTGCCGCCCCTGGAGCTCAGCCACCATCCGCTTTCCCGTCAGGGAACCGAGGAGCCCCTGGACCGACGAGGTCCGCCACTGGTTGCTGCCGCGGGCAGTCGGAACACCGTCCGCCGTCAATCCCTCCGCGATCTGCCGCAGCGTCGCCCCGGATGCGCGTTCGTGTGCGACCCGAGCTATCACCCATTCTGGAACCACCCGAGGGCGTCCGAGGTGCACGCCCTCAAGCCGGCGTTGGGCCATGCCCTCACGCGTTCGAGCCGCAATGAGATCCCTTTCGTACTCCGCAGCGGCAGCCAACACGTGTGCGGTGAACTTTCCCGCCGCATCCTCGCTATCCATGCCCGGCGAGAGGAGGACTACTCGCCAGCGTCTCTGGCGTGCCCTGGCGAGCAAACCGGCGAAGTCCAAAACCGAACGTGACAATCGGTCCAGGCGTACCGCCATCAGGACATCAGCTTGCCCGGCGTCCAGACGCTCCAACGCCGCAAGGAGGCCGGGCCGCTTCAGGTTCTTTGCGCTGAGTCCCTCGTCCACGACGACATCGACATCCCAACCGCGACTACGCCCTTCGTTGAGGAGTGCATTCCGCTGGGCCTCGAGACTCGCCCCGTCCGTGGCTTGAGTGCCAGTCGAGACTCGCACGTATGCCAAGGCCAAAGGCCGCCGTATGCCGCCAGATTGCTGAGCCATGCCGACCTCTGACGTCCCAGAACCGAACCCTTTGCGTAAGCGCAGCTTGCAATTCCCCTCAAACGTCCGTTTTCAGGCGTTTTCTGGAGTCCACGCCCTCATCGTGAGCACACAGTGGAGGCTAAGTTGATGGCGGTCACGGGAAGGACGGCCTGAGCGACAATCGGCCTCACACAGCGAGCCGCGTCCACAGCTCGCCGAGGACGATGAGGCCCATCGTCAACACTGCGACATGCGTCCAGAACTTGGCGCGCAGACCAGGGTCGCCCTCACGGATATGGACGGCAAGAGGACAGCGTTCCGAGCCGTCGCATCCAGGCCGACACCAGATCGCGTGCTTGTGGCCGTACCAGTCGATGACGTTGAAGAAGCACTTGGCCCTCCATGCCAGACAGGTAAGGGATGCGGGCAGAACGGTGTAGAGGAGCAGTAGGAGCAGGCGCAGGGTCATAAGTTCCTTCAATGAACACGCGGGTGCATTGACGGCCGCGATAGGTGGGCTTCATCGACTCTCTTCGACTACGGACTATGTGCCGCCGCAGACACAGTCACTGCCCCTCCGTCGTGTACCAAAGACGGGGTCAGTGCAAGTCTCATACGGACGGCCGAAATGCTGGCGGCCAGAACGGCCCTCGGCGGTTTGCAGTCACACACCGAAGCGGGTCAGGAGTACCCCCATGAAGAGGAGTCCGAGCACGATAAGGGCGACCTCGATATGAAGCCGGCGGTGCCGCTTCCGCTCGCCAAGGATATATTTCGCCGCCGCGGGGCAGTCGGCGGGATCGTCACATTCGTGCCAGTCGTGGAACTTCTCGGGCAACCGTCCGACTGGCTCGAGTCCGTCGTAGATGCAGAAGGCCTCCCAAATCAGCCACGTCAAGGAGACGGAGAGTAGTGGGAGCAAGAGCAGGGTCATGGCTTTCCTTCGATGATGGAGGCTGGTGGGTAACGCAGTTGCGGAGGGTCCGGATCTTCGGAGCCGTTAGCCGACATTCGCCGCCCCACAGGGGGCATAGTCGGGCACACGAAAGATCACCCGTCGCGAACGCCGTCGAATAGCTTCCGAGGCCACCCGGTAGAGAGACAAGGTCAGAGGTGCGCGTGCATGTTGACCACTTCCGGTCGGGGCATGGGAAAGGCGACGACCGGAACGTCCGCGCAGAGGACACACCTCGTGGACGAATCGATCGCCGCCTACATCTCTCGGACCTGCCGGAGAACGGCCCCTAGCTCGGCTCGTGCCGCAGCTTCGAGTGGTCTGTCGCCAGACCTATGCAGTTGGTCCCACACCGTGGTGGGCTGACGTGGGAACACTAGGGCAAAGGTCCGAGCGTGACAAGTGAATCCCAAATATGCACTGCCGCATAGGAATCCGGTCGCCCAGCGACCAGAGCCTCCGTGCCGGGCCTTCGTCATCTGGGCAGCCGGCAGGGATGGCGAGGATCAGTGACAGGTGGGCGCGCCGTCGCGACCTAGAGCGGTTGCCCCCTTGGCGAGCGTTGCAGCCGTCGGCCGACAGGACCGTCGCCGAATCCACACACGGGAGGGTGCGGGCAAGCGTCGTTGGGTGGACCGCAGGACCGTGAGGCGGGCATCCCATTGCCCACCCCTTCGAGTTGGGCAACACCTCGACGTTGTCTCCGCGACATCCGGCGTACTCCGGTAACACATTGCCCACCGGGCGGCCGAGGGCTCCCTCACATGCGTGGAACCAACGTCTCGATCAGAAGTCGGCGTGAGAACGCTCGTTTTCATCCCACCCCTACTGCTAGCCCGACGGTCAGCCCGCGAGCATCCCCAGGCGGTATGTCATCACAGCCCAGCAGCGGAGTTCTGCAGGGACTTTCGGAGGGTTACCGTGCCTCTTCGCGGGAACACCGGCAGACGAACGGTCATATCGCGGTCCCGCCACCCCATGCCGCATTCGGATGCCTCAGCACGTGATCTTTACAGCTTCGCCGCGCACCTGCCGCCATGCCACAGTGTCCCTACCCCTGCTGGCTCCCCGGGTAGCAGCCTCAGCGCGGGCGGACATCGTCCAAATTCCCATGGCTGACGCGCGCGCGAGCAGGTCTTCGTCTGGCGAAACGACCGTTGCCAGCCCTAGTTACTGCAGTTATGCAGGATGGCTCTAGTACTAGTGAATGCAGTGCGTCTCGGACCTTCGGTCCTCCTCGACGCCCCTCGCTCCGCTCGGGATTCGCCTTCGGCTAGTTGGCTGCCGCAGATGCAGTTCAAGTACTAGTTTCAAGTATAACAACCTTACCTGACATCGCGTTCACAGCGGGGCAAAGCCGGGCAGACACGCCGAACGATCTCGCCGATGGTCTACGGGCTGCTCGTACCGCTAGCATTTTCTCCAGTCACTTCGGCAGGAGATAAACGTGGGGATGCACAGGACGGACGAGGGACGGGCGACGCGGGAGCGGCTGCTCGACTACCTGCGCCAGCAGCAGGCGGAGAAGGGCTACCTGCCTCCCATCGCGGAGATGGGCAGGGCGATGGGCATGGCGCGCAACGGGGTGAAGTGGCACCTGAACATCCTGCGCGAGGAGGGCAAGATCGACTACGACCAGGCCAACATGTCCCGCTCGATGAAGCTGAAGCGGGTGCGCTCGTGAGCCGCCGGGTCTACCGCCAGATCGTGGACGAGGTGTGCCCGTTCACCGGGCTGAACCGCATTCGCATGGAGCGGCTGATGTCCTCCGGCGAGGGCTGGCTCAACGGCCACCCGGTCAGCAAGGACCATCGGTTCTACCTGGACGGGTCCGAGGTTGTCGTCATGACCGCAGGCGACGTGACGATGCACCAGCAGCGCTGGGAGGCCGTCCCGGCCCGTACGCAGGACGTCCTGGACTTCGGCAGGCTGGAGATGGCTGCCAGCGCCCTGACCCGCCAGATGGCCGCGTTCGACCGGGACAACCCGCCTGCGGCGGAGCAGGTGGCGCTGTGGCTGCAGGGGTGGGCGAACCTGCAGGCGTGGCGCAAGGAGGCCGAGTCCCGCTTCACGGCGGCGGACGGGCAGATCGACACCGTGCGCATCCTCGTGAGGTCATTCATCACCGGATCCTGAGGAACGCGCCCGCCAGTTGCAGGATCCGATATCGAAGGCCATCCATGGTGTCGACACGCTGCCGAGCGAGGTGGTGGGGCATCGGGTCGTGCCAGTGGCGCATGAAGCATCCCTCCCCCAAGCACAGTCAAAGCGGGACGAGGCGTGAAAACGTTCGTTTGCATCCGGACTTTCCGGTGTGGCTCCCGGTCGGCCCGCAGCGCCTGGGCATCTGACCCGTCACCAAGGGCGAGGCTGCGGTTCCGGGAACA
Source organism: Pedococcus sp. P2_E4 (assembly GCF_056403935.1). Taxonomy (NCBI): domain Bacteria; kingdom Bacillati; phylum Actinomycetota; class Actinomycetes; order Micrococcales; family Intrasporangiaceae; genus Pedococcus; species Pedococcus sp. P2_E4. The sequence goes on from NZ_JBFUEO010000004.1 coordinate 54,485, forward strand.
GCTGTCGCCATTTCGGCGACAGTCCCAGGAGCGGGCCGCAAGCGGACGTTCCTGCGGCGCAAGCCGCCCGGGTTCCGCTAACGGAACCGTATGGCGCGCGAGAGCCGGCACGCGGACGGCCTCGTAGCCTGACGCGGTTTCCCGCGCGGAACGGCCGAGGGCATCGCATGACCACCACCCTTCGCACAGACCCCACTCCCCTGAACGCACCCAAAGGGACCGCGCGAAAGCATGGGTCGCACGCCGACGGCCGCGGCTCAGCATTCCACCGCGCCAGCGCCCACCTCTTCGCTGAAATCCTTCGTGTGATGGAGGCGGTTGATGACCCCCGTCGCCATATGTCGCGGACAGACCATGCCTTCGGCGAGTGGCACTGCCACCGGTGCCACGTACGCCACACGCTGTGGGGGCTCGCGGGTCGCCTGAGCCGGGCTGGCCGGGTGGCGCAGCGCTCCGAGGAGTCGCATCTCCACGGTGGACCGTCCATTACCGCTCCCCTGGCCACGACAGCTCCGGCAGCAGACTCAGCTGCGGCCTCGCTCGGGGCCGCGTCGTCGTTGCGCACGCGTGAGCAAGTCGTCGCACGCGGCAGGGAGGATCACCTCACGGTGATGCTCCTGTGCCCCTCGGTCACTTGGCCTCTCGCCGTACACCCCTCGCCGTGTGGATCCCTGGGTCACGATGCTTGAGCAGGCTCCGGATGTGGAGGCCGGGTCGCACTTCACGGGCTTCTCCAGCGAGGAGCTCGCAGAGCTGACAGGCAACAGTCACGCCTGGGTCCTCCACCTGTGCCGGACGGGGGAGATCGCGCACCATCGGTTCGGCGACCGGATCTGGTTCACTGCGGGAGACCTGGACTCCATCGCCAAGCAGGCCGCGTCTCCACGCCGGGGGTCGCGCCGGAACTCTCGCCGAGGCTGGCTGCGGTGACACGACCGTTCAGTCCCCCAAGCACGGAGGTTCAAGTCATCGCCGGGCCAGAGGACGATCGACGACAGGCCCTTCATGCCCCAAGCACCACGTCGGCGTTGGCGCGCCGAGAGCACGCAGTGAGCGCCTCTGCATCAGTCCCCCGGCTGTACACGATCGCCGAGGTGGCCGAGCGCACGGCGATGAGCGAGTACTGGCTGCGGGAGCAGTGCCGGGAGGGCAAGCTGGCGCACCACCGGCTGGGCAGGTGCTACCGGTTCGCCGAGACGGACCTGGTGCTGCTCCTGGCGGCCACTAGGGTGCAGCCCCGGGAGCGTGAGCTCACGCCCACCCGGCACCGGCGCTCCTGACGACCGGCAGTGAGCCCCACCCGTTTCGGCGGTGTGGGGCTCGCTGCCGCTCAGATCGCCTCGTCGTCTCGGACGACCCGCAGCCGTGGCCGGCCGGGGTCGAGGATCGGGATGCGGTCGAGTGAGCTGCGCATCTGCTCGTCCATCTCCGGCAGCAGGTGGGCGTAGCGGGCGTCGGTGGTGGTGATGCTGGCGTGCCCCAAGCGGCGGGACACGGCATACATCGAGTTGCCCTCGGCCAGCATCAGCGAGGCGTGAGAGTGCCGCAGGTCGTGCACCCGCGGCCGCTGGGTCAGTCCGGCGGACACCGCACGCTCGACCGCCGGGTTCCACTGGCGCAGGTGGAACGTGCCGTTCCGGATACGACCGCCCTCGGTGTTGAGGAACAGCAGCGCGGGCTGCCCGGGCCTGCGCGCCTGGTGCCTTGCCGCCTGCGCGAGGGGTGTCACCATTTCGGCGACGGTGTCGTTGAGGGTGACGGTGCGGGCCGCCCGCGTGGTCTTCGGCGGCCCCAGGTAGACGCCCAGGCTGGGGGAGTACTTCCACGCGCGGTCCACGCGGATGGTGCGGTGCGTCGCGTCGAAGTGCTCCGGTCCCAAGGCGGTGGCCTCGCCGAACCGCAGCCCGGTGGCGTAAAGGAAGGTCACGAACGGGCGGTAGTGCTCGCTGAGCTGCCCGCTCAGTAGGGCGAACTCCTCCGGGGTCAAGCACGTCATCTCGTGCACCGGGGTTCTGGGCACGCCGCGAAGCAGCCCGCTGAAGGGGTTGCGGTCCGCCAGGCCGTCGCGGACGGCGTCGTTCATCGCTCCGGAGACGTGGCCGTGCACGTTGTGTACCGTCTTGGCGGACACCGGCTGGGCGGCGAGCTTGCCGGTCCCCCCGCGGGGGACGGTGCGCAGGTGGTTGACCCACAGCCCGGCGTCTTCGCGGGTGATAGCCCGGATGGACCGCTCGGCGAGCCATGCGGGCACGTGGGTGGCGAAGTCACGGCGCATGTCGTGCTTGCTGCGCTCGTTCGCGCTGGTCCGGGCGGCCACGGCGCGCTCGAACCACTCGGCGAGGGTCGGCGCGGCAGACGCGCAGCCGGTCCGGGGCTCGTGTGGCCCGGGCGCGCGGCGGTCGGTGTCGAACCCGTGCCCGGGCACCCATCCAGCGGGGTAGCGCTCCCCCGCAGCCTGCACCAGGCCTTGGAACCGCCGGGCCTGCCCCCGGTCGGCGAACGTCTCCGCCCGGGCGGCCCCGCCCTGACGCCACCGCACCTGCCAACGCTCGTTGCGCTGTCGAATACTTGCCATCGCCGAACCCGCCTTCCGTCCGCCAGACGGTCGGCATGAGCGGCATGAAACGAACCCCCGGCGGGGTGCCCCCGCTGGGCGGGCCACCCCCGGCGTGGACAGGGCGTGGACATCGTCCACATCCCGGCTCGTTTCCGCAGGTCAGTCGGTGCGCAAGGCGGGACTTGAACCCGCACACCCGAAGGCACAGCATCCTAAGTGCTGCGCGTCTGCCAATTCCGCCACTTGCGCGTGGTCGCCAACTCTAACGCGACCCGTCAGCCGAGGAGGTCGCGCAGGTGCGGGACCATGGCTCGGAAGGCCTTGCCCCGGTGGGAGATCCCGTTCTTCTCGTCGGGGCTGAGCTCGGCGGCGTGGCGGGTGTCGCCCTCGACGACCAGCACCGGGTCGTAGCCGAAACCGTTGGTGCCCTTGGGCTCGCGAGCCAACGCACCCGGCATACGACCCTCGGTGGCCCGCACGGTGCCGTCGGGCAGCGCCAGGACCGCGGCGCACACGAACGCGGCAGCCCGGTGCTCGTCCTTGACGTCGGCGAGCTGCGCGAGCAGCAGGTCGAGGTTGGCCTGGTCGTCACCGTGCCGCCCGGACCAGCGCGCCGAGAAGATGCCCGGCGCACCCCCGAGCACGTCGACGGCGAGCCCGGAGTCGTCGGCGAGCGACGGGAGCCCGGTGTGGGCGGCGAGCGCCACGGCCTTGAGCCGGGCGTTCCCCTCGAAGGTCACCTCGTCCTCGACGACGTCGGGCGCACCCTCGAACTCCGAGGCACCCACGATCTCGAGGCCGAGCTCGTCGCACACGTCGGCGAGGATCGCGCGGAGCTCGCCGACCTTGTGGTCGTTGCGGGTGGCGAGGACGACCCGGGTCACAGCACGCGCTCGCGGGGCGTGGTGGCGAGCGCCTCCTGCTGCTTGCGGGTCAGGTCGGCACAGCCGACGGTCGCCTTGTCGAGCAGCCGGTTCAGCATCTCGCGGTCGAACGGCTCACCCTCGGCGGTGCCCTGCACCTCGACGAACCGGCCGTCCCCGGTCATGACGACGTTCATGTCGGTCTCGGCGGTGGAGTCCTCGGGGTAGTCGAGGTCGATGACCGCTTCGCCCTTGACGATGCCGACGGAGACGGCCGCGATGGATCCCGTGAGCGGCTGGGCGTTCTTGGCGATGAGCCCCTTGGCCCGGGCGTCCTCGATGGCGTCGACGAGGGCCACGTAGGCACCGGTGATCGAGGCCGTCCGGGTGCCGCCGTCGGCCTGCAGCACGTCGCAGTCCAGGACGATGGTGTTCTCGCCCAGCGCCTTGGTGTCGATGATGGCCCGCAGGCTGCGCCCGATGAGGCGGCTGATCTCGTGGGTGCGGCCGCCGACCTTGCCCTTGCGCGACTCGCGGTCGGACCGGGTGTTGGTCGAGCGCGGCAGCATCTCGTACTCCGACGTCACCCAGCCGGTGCCCTTGCCCTTCAGCCAGCGCGGGACGCCCTCGGTGAACGACGCCGCCACCAGGACCCGGGTGCGGCCGAACTCGACGAGCACGCTGCCCTCGGCGTGGTCGAGCCAGTTGCGCGTGATGCGCACCTCGCGGGTCTGGTCGGGGGTGCGTCCGTCGTGGCGCGTGGTCGGGGTCGTCGTCGGGGTCGTCGTCGGGGTCGTCTCAGTCACGCGGCAAGGCTAACGGGGCCGTGCCCGGCGTCGGTGGCCCGGCCTAGGCTGGGCCCATGGCTGAGACCCCGCGCATCGGTGCCCACGTCGAGTCCTCCGACCCGGTCGCCGCCGCCCAGGAGCGCGGCGCCGGGCTGAGCCAGTTCTTCCTCGGCAACCCGCAGGGCTACAAGGGACCCGAGTACGAGTTCGAGGGTGGGCCCGAGGCGCTGCGAGCCGCAGCCGAGGCCGCGGACGTCGACCTCTACATCCACGCGCCCTACCTCATCAACGTCGCGTCGACCAACAACCGGATCCGCATCCCGAGCCGCAAGCTGCTCCAGCAGTTCATCGACGCCGGTGCCGCGATCGGCGCCAAGGGGCTGATCGTCCACGGCGGTCACGTCGACAGGGCCGACGACGTCGACAAGGGCTTCGACAACTGGCGCAAGGCGATCGAGGCCACCGAGCTCAAGATCCCGCTGCTCCTCGAGAACACCGCCGGCGGTGACAACGCGATGGCGCGCACCCTCGAGCGGATCGCGCGCACCTGGGAGGCCATCCAGGCGGCCCCGGGCGCCGACAACGTCGGCTTCTGCCTCGACACGTGCCACGCGCACGCGGGCGGCATCCCCCTCGCCACCGCCGTCGACGACCTGCGCGCCATCACCGGTCGCATCGACCTCGTGCACTGCAACGACAGCCGCGACGAGTTCGACTCCGGGGCCGACCGGCACACCAACCTCGGCGAGGGGCTCATCGACCCCGACGAGCTGGCCGGTGCCGTGCGCGCCGCGGGCGCACCGGTGGTCATCGAGACGCGCGGTGGCCTCGACGGGCAGCGCACCGACCTCGACTGGCTGCGCGAGCGCCTCTAGAGCGCGGGGTGCGTCGCGAGGAACCGCCGGATCTCCTCGCGAGGGTTCACCCGCAGCTCCGGACCGTGCGTGAAGGCTGCCGTCGTGTAGTCGAGCTCAGCCAGCCGGTGCGCCGTCTGGGTCGTGAGCCGAAAGCTCGTGCAGAACGCCTTGATCGGCCAGCGCAGTCCGCGGACGTTGAAGATCGAGTCACCGGTGATGAGCACCCCCGAGGAGCGGTGCAGGTATGCCGCGTGGCCCGGTGAGTGCCCCGGCGTGTGGATGACCTCGAGGCCTCCCGCGACCGGCACCACCTGTCCATCCGTGAAGGTCTCCCCCACCTCCAGCGGCTCGAAGTCCTTGCGCCCGCCACCCATCCGGTTGGCCAGCCGCCCCAGTCGCAGGGTGTCGTCCCGCGGCGGCGAGAAGCCGGTGCGCGCGGCCTCGGCGTCGCCCTCGTGGATCCCGAACGAGCGGCCCGTCTCGCGAGCCACGTGCGCAGCACCACCCGCGTGGTCGGGGTGGGCGTGGGTCAGCATGAGGCGGGTGACGTCGCTGGGGCCGGACCCGATCGACTCGAGGGCAGCCAGGACCTTGGCGCCGGAGCGCTTCACCCCCATGTCGACGAGCGTCACCTGGCCGTCGTCGTCGCGGAACATGAAGCCGTTGACGAAGTCGCCGACCAGCGGGATACGCCACACGCCCTGAGCCAGGGGAACCGCTGCAGGCTTTGCCATGCCCCGAGCCTAGGGGTTCACCGCGGCGGAGCAGGGGGTTCCCCGGGTCGTCTCAGACCTCGTAGGTCTTGCCCTGGACGGCGACGTCGAGTGGGCCGGTCCACACCGACGCGGCCTGCGCCCGGCACTGCTCGCGGTCGTTCCACGGCGGGATGTGCGTAAGCATCAGCCGCCGCACTCCCCCGGCGTCGAGCGCCGCCTGGGCGGCCCGGCTGCCGCTCAGGTGGATGCCCGGGGTGGTGTCGCGCCCGTCGACGAACGCGCTGTCGACGAGGGCGAGGTTTGCCCCCTTGAGCAGAGGGGTCAGGGCGTCGCAGCTGTCCGTGTCACCGGTGTAGGCCAGGACGGCCCCATCGGCCTCGACCCGGAAGCCGTAGGCCTCGACGGGGTGGTTGACCCGGTAGGCCGTGACCGTGAGCGGCCCGACCCGGGTCCGCTTGCCGTCGCCCAGCTCGTGGACCGCGAACTCGTTGGTCATCCCGTGGCGCTCCAGTCCGTGGTACATCAGCGCGAACCGGTCCTCGGCGCCGGACGGCGCGTGGATCGGCAGCTGTCCGGGGACAGGGCCGGAGGGCCGGTACTTGCGGGTGACGTACAGCCCGCACACGTCGACGCAGTGGTCGGGGTGCAGGTGGCTGATGAACACCGCGTCGAGGTCGGCCAGGTCGACGTGGCCCTGCAGCGGCCCGAGCGCGCCGTTGCCCAGGTCGAGCACGACCGACCAGGTGCGCTCGCCGTCGTCGGCCTGCACGAGGTAGGACGACGCGGGCGAGTCGGGGCCGGCGAACGAGCCCGAGCAGCCGATGACGGTGACCCTCACGGTGCCACCACCGCCGCCGTGCGCACGGTCGAGTAGCCGTAGACGTCGGCCACCTCAGGGCCGAGGAAGCGTCGAGCGAGGTGGCGGAACTCATCCGCGTCCCCGGTGGTGGTGAAGCCGTGGCTCGGCGGCGGGAGGTGCGCCGGCCGCAGCGCGTCCTGGTCGGCCAGCACGCGGTAGACGTCCTTGGCGGTCTCGTCGGCGCTCGACACGAGCGTCACGCCGTCGCCCATGACGTAGGAGATCGCACCGGTGAGCAGGGGGTAGTGCGTGCAGCCGAGGACGAGGGTGTCGACCTCGTGGTCGACCAGCGGCTGCAGGTAGCCGCGGGCCACCTCGATGACCTCGGCGCCGCTGGTCACCCCCGACTCGACGAGCTCGACGAAGCGGGGGCACGGCACGCTCGTCACGTCGATGTGGGGGGCGGCCGCGAAGGCGTCGACGTAGGCCCCGGACTGGTGGGTGCCGCGGGTCGAGATGACCCCGACCCGCTGGTTGCCGGTGGCCCGGGCGGCGCGACGCACGGCGGGCCGGATCACCTCGACCACGGGGACGTCGTAGCGTTCGCGGGCGTCGTGCAGGACTGCGGCGCTGGCCGTGTTGCAGGCGATCACGAGCACCTTGACCCCGTGGTCGACGAGCCGGTCCAGGCACTCGAGGGCGAGCTCGCGCGTCTGGGCGATGGGGCGCGGGCCGTACGGCGCGCGGGCGGTGTCGCCGAAGTAGGCGATGGACTCGTGCGGCAGCTGGTCGAGCACGGCGCGTGCGACGGTGAGCCCGCCGTAGCCCGAGTCGAAGATCCCGATGGGTGCATCCGCCACGGGGTCAAGGCTAGGGGGCGCGGCCGCACCACACGGCATACCCACCCCGTCTCGTGCGTCACAGTCGGCTCAGGGCGTCAACGCGTGGGCGAGCGTCTCCTGCAGCCAGGTGAGGAAGTCGTAGACCGCCAGGGCGTAGACGGCCGGGTCGTCGTCCTCGAGCCCGGACACCTGCTCCTCGAGCAGGTCGAAGTCCTCGTCCTGCGTGAGCCCGAGTCGTTCGCCGAGCACCAGCCGGACGTCGGTGAGGGCGATGAGCAGGGCGAGTGCCTGCGGCTGCTCCAGGCTGACCTTGTGGTCCTCGAGGCTGGCGAGCGCCGCGATCGCAGTGCGCAGGTTGCCGGCCTTGCGGGCGCGCAGGCCGTCCTCGGTCAGTCGCCGGAACTCGGCCGCGACCTGCTCGTCCTGACGGTTCGCCGTGGGGAAGATGCGGTCCAGCGCGGGGTCGCGCGGCTCCGGCGCCCCGCCGGACAGCTCGGGCACCTGGTCGGCCGCAGACAGCGACACCCCCATGCCGATGCCCCCGAGGCCGGCCACGATCTGGTCGAACTCGTCACCGTCACCCGCGCCGCCGTCGTCGCCATCGCCCTCGCCGCCGTTCGGCCCGAGGGCGGCGTCGTCCGGCTCGACGAGCTCGAGGACCTGCTCCATGAGCCCGACCACGAGCCCCCGCTCGACGGCATCGAGCTTGGCGACGTAGTGGCCGTGCGACCGCTTGAACCCGCGGGCCATCAGCTGTCCTTCTGGAAGGTCGCCCACAGGCCGTAGCCCTGCAGGGCCTCGGTGTCGGTCTCCATGCGCTCACGGGTACCGGTGGACACGACGGCCCGGCCCTTGACGTGGACGTCCATCATCAGCCGCTCCGCCTTGGCCTTGGAGTACCCGAAGTAGCTCTGGAACACGAACGTCACGTAGCTCATGAGGTTGACCGGGTCGTTCCACACCAGCGTGATCCAGGGGACGTCGACCTCGGCCAGCTCGTCGGTGGAGGTGACCTCCTGCTCGACGGGAGCAAGGGACAGGTCGATCGGCACGGGACCACCTTAGGCTGCCGTCGTGACCCCGCGAACACCGAGCACACCCAGCACGGCACTGCTCACCGACCACTACGAGCTCACGATGCTGGAGGCTGCCCTGCGCAGTGGCGCGGCGTCACGGCGGTGCGTGTTCGAGGTGTTCGCCCGGCGGCTGCCGGACGGTCGGCGGTATGGCGTGCTGGCCGGCACGGGTCGGCTGCTCGAGGCGATCGAGCGCTTCCGCTTCGGCGACGCCGAGCTCGCCCGGCTGCGTGGCGTGCTCGACGACCAGACCGTGGCCTTCCTCGCGGACTACCGCTTCCAGGGCGACATCTGGGGGTATGCCGAGGGCGAGTGCTACTTCCCCGGCTCACCGGTGCTGGTGGTCGAGTCGGACTTCGCGCACGGCGTCGTCCTCGAGACGCTCGTGCTGTCGATCCTCAACCACGACAGCGCCATCGCGGCCGCGGCGTCGCGGATGACCTCGGCGGCGGGCGACCGGCCCTGCATCGAGATGGGCTCCCGGYGCACGCACGAGGAGGCCGCCGTCGCGGCGGCCCGCGCGGCCTACATCGCGGGGTTCGCCACCACGTCGAACCTCGAGGCGGGCCGCCGGCACGGGGTCCCGACCGCCGGCACGGCCGCGCATGCGTTCACCATGCTGCACGACGACGAGCGCACGGCGTTCGCGGCCCAGATCGCGGCCCTGGGACGCGGCACCACGCTGCTGGTCGACACCTACGACGTCCCGACCGCCGTGGCCCTCGCCGTCGAGCTGGCCGGCCCGGAGCTGGGCGGGGTACGGCTCGACTCCGGCGACCTGCTCGTACAGGCCCGTGAGGTGCGTGAGCAGCTCGACCGGCTCGGCGCGACGCAGACCCAGATCGTCGTGACCTCGGACCTCGACGAGCACGCCATCGCCGCCCTGGCAGCCGGTCCCGTGGACCGCTACGGCGTGGGGACGGCCCTGGTCACCGGGTCGGGGGCGCCGACGGCGGGCATGGTCTACAAGCTGGTCGCCAGGGCCGACAGCTCGGGCGAGCTGGTGGGAGTCGCGAAGCGGAGCAAGGACAAGGCCTCCGTGGCCGGGCGCAAGTACGCCCTGCGGCGGCGCAGCTCGCGGGGAGTCGCCGAGGCCGAGATGGTCGGCATCGGCGTCCCGCCCGTCGACGACGGCGACGACCGGGAGCTGCTGGTGCCGCTCGTGGAGGGCGGACGGGTCGTCTCGGGCTGGACGCTGGACGACGCTCGCGCACGCCACCGGACCTCCCGCGCCGAGCTCCCCGCCGCGGCCCTGAGGCTGCAGCGGGGCGAGCCGGCCATCCCCACCCTGTACGAGGACTGAGGACGCGCGGCGGGGACCGTCAGGGTCGGGTCGCCTCGCCACCCTCCGTCTAGGATCCGGGCATGGCCACCGCCTCGCCCGAGCCCTCCGCCGCCCTCTCTCCCGAGCTGTCCGCCGCGCCCACCGACTTCGTCGCCCGGGCGGCCGCCCTGGACGCCGCCGACCCGCTCGCCGGCCTGCGCGAGCGGTTCCTGGCCCCTCAGGGCAGCGACCTCGTGGCGTACTTCGACGGCAACTCGCTGGGGCGTCCGGTGGCAGCCGCCGTGGACCGGCTGGCCGAGTTCGTCAGCGGTCCCTGGGCTGACCGGCTGATCCGCTCGTGGGACGAGCAGTGGCTGGACTGGCCACACCGCCTCGGCGACCGGCTCGGGTCGCTGGTCCTGGGCGCGGCGCCGGGCCAGACGGTCGTCGCCGACTCCACGACGGTGCTGCTGTACAAGCTGTGCCGGGCCGCCGTCGATGCCCAGGTGCTCCAGTCCGCCGGCACGCGGAACGAGGTCGTGCTCGACACCGACAACTTCCCCACCGACCGCTACGTCCTCGAGGGGATCGCGGCGGAGCGCGGGCTCACGCTGCGGTGGGTCGAGGCGGACCAGCGCTCGGGGGTGACGCTCGAGCAGGTGCGCGACGTCGTGGGTCCGACGACCGCCCTCGCCGTGTTCAGCCACGTCGCCTACCGCTCCGGCCACCTCGCCGACGGGCCGGGCATCACGGCGGCCGTGCACGAGGCGGGCGGCCTCGTCCTCTGGGACCTGTGCCACAGCGGCGGCTCGGTGCCCGTGGCCCTCGACGACTGGGGTGCCGACCTCGCGGTCGGCTGCACGTACAAGTACCTCAACGGCGGCCCGGGGTCGCCCGCCTGGGCGTATGTCGCCAGGCGTCACCACGCCGTGCTGCGCCAGCCCATCTGGGGCTGGATCGGGCGGCGGGACGCGTTCGAGATGGGACCGGGCTACGAACCCGCCGACGGCATCCGCTCGTTCATCTCGGGAACCCCCCCGATCCTCGCGATGGTGCCACTGGATGCGAGTCTCGATGTCGTCGAGGAAGCCGGCATCGACGCGATCCGCGACAAGTCGGTCGCGCTCACGGAGCTGGTCGTCGAGATGGCTGACGAGCTGCTCACACCGTTGGGCGTCGAGGTGTGGAGCCCGCGCGACCCGGCCGAACGGGGTGGTCATGTCACGTTGCGGCGCAACGGTTTTCGCGAGGTCACGGCCGCACTGTGGGAGCAGGGCGTGATCCCTGACTACCGCGACCCCGACGGCCTGCGGATCGGGGTGTCCCCGCTCAGCACCAGCTTCGCCGAGGTGGCCGTCGGCATGCTCGCCCTGCGCGACGCGATCGTGGCCCACGACGCCGCACGCTGACCCCCCGCGCACGCGTCGTGCCTCGGGCGCGTGGGGCGGGGTGAGGCCGACCGGGTCGGCGTTTACGGCGATGTCACACGGGAGCCCTTGGTCCGAAACAGCCCCGGCCTAGCGTGGCAGCGTGGACGAGGACCCCGCGGGTGACCCAGGGCTGCAGGCCGCAGCCGGGCTGGTCGCGCTGTGCCGGCTCAAGCATGTCCCGACGCAACGGGGGGCGACCTACCGGGTCGCCGGTGAGGCGGTCGCGCTGTTCCGCTCCGGAGACCGCGTCTTCGCCGTCGAGGACTGGAACCCCTACACCGGCCGGGCCATCGCCGGTGGCCGGGTGTCGCTGGTCGGGCGCAGCCCGGTCGTCGTGTCGCCGATGTACCGCCTGGTGTTCGACCTGCGCACCGGGGCGTGCCTGAACGCGGTGGGGCTGCCCCAGCAGCGCCTGCGCACGTTCGATGTCGAGCTCGTGGGCGACATCGTCCACGTCGGAGCGCAGCGCCACGCGACCGCAAGCGGCGGCACGACCGGCAGGCCTGTCGCGGTCCTCGGTGGCGTCGGAGCCGCCTGACAGGTCGTCGGGCCACGGGCGCGGCAGTAGCGTCAGCCCATGAGCCGTGCGCTGATCATCGTGGACCTGCAGAACGACTTCTGCGAGGGCGGCTCGCTGGCTGTCGCCGGAGGCGCCGAGGTCGCGCGCCGCATCAGCGAGTACGTCGTCGCCCACCACGAGGGGTATGCCGCGATCGTCGCGACCGCCGACTGGCACGACGACCCGGGCGCCCACTTCAGCGAGACGCCGGACTTCGTCGACAGCTGGCCCCGGCACTGCCGGGTCGGCACCGACGGGGCGCTGTTCCACCCCGCCGCGGAGCCGGCCTTCGAACACGTCGAGGCGATCTTCCGCAAGGGCCACCACAGCGCGGCCTACAGCGGTTTCGAGGGCTTCACCGTCGAGGCCGACCGCCGGGTCGCGCTGGCCGACTGGCTGCGCGACCGGGCCATCGAGGAGGTCGACGTCGTCGGCATCGCCACCGACCACTGTGTCCGCGCCACCGCCCTCGACGCGGCCGACGAGGGTTTCGGGACGACGGTCCTGCTCGACCTCACGGTGGGGGTGGATCCGGCCACCACCAGGACTGCGCTCGCGGACCTCGCCGCAGCCGAGGTGGCGACCACCGGCACGGTCCCCGGGTCCTGACCGGGGACCATCGACCAGTCAGCGACCCCTCACGGCAGGGAGAACGGCAACGGCAGGGTGGTCTTGCTGACCGTCAGGGCACCCCGCGCGGAGATCGCGACCAGGCAGACACCTGACTTCCCCGCACCGTTCGTGTGGGTCACGTACCCCAACCCGGGCAGCCAGGCGGTGATCCGGCTCACCTGCAGGTCCGAGTTCGGGACGGGGGTCAGGTAGGTCGCGCTCCGCGGGCTGAAGGTGGCGTTGAGCACCGCGAACCCGCGCACGCTCGAGACGCCGGACTGGGGGTCGGCGACCCTGACCGCCGGACGGCCACCCGGAGGCGTCACGACGCTGCAGACAACCGCGGTCAGGTCGAGCGGTGGCGTGAACGTCACCAGTGCTCCGATGTCGTCATCGGGCAGCTCGCCGTCGCCCGCCAGCAGCTGCATGAGGTACTCGCCCGGCTGGGTGCAGTTGAGCGTCGGCGCCAGACCGGCGGCCGTGAGGGGCTCGAACGCGGTCGGCCCGCTGAACGAGCACGACGCGAGGTTGCCTCCGGACACCACCGTGCGCAGCCACCGGATCTCGAGCGCGTCCCCGTCAGGGTCGCTCGCCGAGCCGTTGAGCTGCGCGTCCGTGCCAGCGGGGACCGACACTGAGGGCCCTGAGTCCACGACCGGGGCGTGGTTCGGCGTGAACGTCACGCTCGCACCGACGCTGTCGAACGACGAGGTCCCGTCGGACGCCACCAGCTGGAGGAGGTACTCCCCCGCCTGCGTACAGTTGAGCGTCGGCGCCAGGCCGGCCGCGCTGATCGGCTGGAACGAGGTGGGGCCGCTGAAGGTGCAGGAGGCCAGGCTTCCGCCGGAGATGACCGACCGCAGCCAGCGGATCTCGACGGCGTCGCCGTCAGGGTCGCTCGCGGTCCCCGACAGGTGGGCGTCCGTCCCGACCTTGGTCGCCACCGAGGGACCCGAGTCGGCGGTCGGTGGCACCGCCAGGGCCTGTGACCCCGTGGCGACCACGAGGCCCACCACGGCACAGACGACAACGAGAACTCGACGCATGACACCCTCCCCAGAACAGCTAGCGCAGCCTCATCCGAGGTTCCCAGCGCCAAACGCAGTCTGCATCGGGCAAACGACCTACGCGTGGTGGCGGAGCGGGGTGATGGAGCCAGGCGGCTGCGCACCTCGATCTGCGAGTGGGCCCCGTTCTCACACCACCCGTGTCGCCGTTGTGCGGCAAGTGTTACGGGCGCTTTACGGCGCTCGCAGGGCCGCGAAACATCGTCTTGCCACGCTTCACGGGTGACCACGAACCTGACCTCGAGCGACACCGACGGCGCCCACGGCACCGACGGTGCCATCGCCACCGACGCCCCCACCGCGGCCCAGCCCGCCACGTCACCACCCTCCACGAGCACCTCCACCAGCACCTCCGCCACCTCCGTCCCCGTCCACCGCTCCGGCCGGTGGATCGACCACTGGGATCCCGAGGACGCCGTCTTCTGGCGCGGCGGTGGCCGCGCCATCGCCCGGCGCAACCTGGCCTTCTCGATCACGGCCGAGTTCCTCGGCTTCTGCGTCTGGGCCCTGTGGAGCGTGGTCGTGCCGCTGCTCCCCGCGGCCGGCTTCGACCTCACCCTCTCCCAGCAGTTCTGGCTCATCGCCGTGCCGAGCCTGGTCGGCGCGACGGTGCGCATCCCCTACACCTTCGCCGTTCCCGCCTTCGGCGGACGCAACTGGACGATCGTCTCGGCCCTGCTGCTCGTCATACCGGCATCGGCGCTCGCGTGGGTCGTGACCCGACCGGACACGCCGTTCGGAGTCCTGCTCGCGTGCGCCGCCCTTGCGGGCTTCGGCGGCGGCAACTTCGCCTCGTCGATGACGAACATCTCGTTCTTCTTTCCCGAGGCGGAGAAGGGAAAGGCGTTGGGGCTCAATGCCGCCGGCGGCAACCTGGGCACGGGCATCGTGCAGATGGTCGTCCCCGCAGTCATCGTCATCGGCGCCGGGACCCACCTCGAGCGTGCCGGGCTGATGTTCATCCCACTGGTGCTGCTGGCGGCCTTCTGCGCGTGGCGGTTCATGGACAACCTCTCCGGGGTCAAGTCGGACTACCGCTCGTTCGCCGACGCGACGCGCGACCGCCACACCTGGATCATCTCCTTCCTCTACATCGGCACCTTCGGGTCGTTCATCGGCTACGCCGGCGCCTTCCCGACGCTGCTCAAGACCCAGTTCCCCGAGGCTCCCCTGCAGCTGGCGTTCCTCGGGGCCCTCGTCGGCGCCCTCACCCGGCCGCTGGGCGGCACCATCGCCGACCGCATCGGTGGCGCGCGCCTGACGATCGTGGCCTTCGGGGTGCTGACCGTCGGCGCCGTGGCCGCCATCACCGGACTGCAGCAGCACAGCTTCCCGCTGTTCTTCGCGGCGTTCATGGTGCTGTTCACGGGCGCCGGGATCGGCAACGGGGCGACCTACCGGATGATCCCCGCGGTCTTCCGTGCCGGGGTGACCGACCCCGCGGTGCTGTCGGTGCGACGCAAGGCCGCCGCCGGGTGCATCGGCATCGCGGGAGCCGTGGGTGCCTACGGTGGCTTCTTCATCCCGCGCGGCTTCGCGATGGCCAAGGAGGCGTCCGGATCGCTCGTCCCGGCCTTGTGGGTCTTCGTCGCCGCCTACCTGCTCATGGCCCTGACCACGTATGCCGTGTACGCCCGGCGGGGTTCGAAGCTCGCCGCCGCGTCCGTCTGAGGATCCCTGACCGAGAGTGGGTGCCCGCATGCCGCAGGTCGACACGCACTGTCCGTACTGCGCCCTGCAGTGCGCCCAGGTGCTGACCCCCACGCCCGTGGCGGGGGTGGAGGTCGCCGGACGCGACTTCCCGACCAATCGCGGTGGGCTGTGCCAGAAGGGCTGGACCAGTGCCGACCTGCTGCGCGTGCCCGACCGGCTCACCACCCCCCTGCTGCGGTCGCCCGAGGGTCGACTCGAACCCACCTCGTGGGACGAGGCGCTCGACCTGGTGGCGAGCCGGCTCGCAGCCATCCGCACCGAGGACGGCCCCAACGCCGTGGCCGTCTTCGGTGGGGGTGGCCTCACGAACGAAAAGGCTTACCAGCTGGGCAAGTTCGCGCGGATTGCCCTGTCCACGGCCAACATCGACTACAACGGACGGTTCTGCATGAGCAGCGCCGCGGCGGCCGCCAACCGGTCGCTCGGCATCGACCGCGGCCTGCCGTTCCCCCTCACCGACCTGGCCGAGGCCGACGTCGTGCTGCTGCTCGGCAGCAACGTCGCAGAGACGATGCCGCCATCGGTCGCCCACCTCGGCCCCGTGAGGTCCCGAGGCGGGCTGGTGGTGGTCGACCCTCGGCGCAGCGCCACCGCAGCTCTCACCGAGGACCGGCAGGGTGTGCACCTGCAACCGGTCCCCGGCACCGACCTGGTCGTCCTGCTGGCCCTGCTCCACGTCCTGCTGGCCGAGGACCTCGTCGACACGGCATACCTCGCGGAGCGCACGACCGGTCTCGACGAGGTGCGCCGCCGCGCAGCGGCCTGGTGGCCCGAGCGGGCCGAGCAGTCCTGCGGTGTCGGGGCCGACCTGCTGCGACGCACCGCTCGGCAGCTCGCCGCGGCCAGCCCGTCCCGGGGCGGACGCGGGGTCTTCGTCCTCACGGGCCGCGGCGTCGAGCAGTCGACACAGGGCACCGCCACCGTCACGGCCGCGATCAACCTGGCACTCGCGCTCGGGCTGCCCGGCCGGGTCGGCAGCGGGTACGGCGCGATCACCGGACAGGGCAACGGCCAGGGTGGCCGAGAACACGGGCAGAAGTCCGACCAGCTCCCCGGCTACCGGATGATCGACGACCCGGCTGCCCGCGAGCACATCGCCCGCGTCTGGGGCGTCGAACCGCAGACCCTGCCCGGCAAGGGCAAGCCGGCCGTCGAGCTGCTCGACTCGCTCGGCACCGAGGACGGCCCACGCGCCCTGCTCGTCCACGGCTCAAACGTCCTCGTCAGCGCCCCCAACGCCGGGCACGTCGCGGAGCGACTTCAGTCGCTGGACCTGCTCGTCGTCTGCGACTTCGTGCCTTCCGAGACAGCGCTGCTCGCGGACGTGGTCCTCCCGGTGACCCAGTGGGCCGAGGAGGAGGGCACGATGACCTCGCTCGAGGGCCGGGTCATCAGGCGCCGCAAGGCGATCGAGCCCCCCGAGGGCGTGCGCAGCGAGCTCTGGGTCTGGTCCGAGCTCGCCCGGCGGCTGGGTGCTCCCGGCACCTGGAGCACCGAACCTGCCGAGGTGTTCGACGAGCTGGCCCGCGCGAGTGCGGGTGGTCGCGCCGACTACAGCGGGCTGTCGCACGACCGGCTGGACGGGCCCGAGGCGCTCTACTGGCCGTGCCCCGCCACCCCCGACGCGCAGGCGCCGCACCCGGGAACGCCCCGGCTGTTCGCCGACGCCTTCCCCACCCCGGACGGGCGAGCGCGGCTCGTCGCCGTCGACCACGTGGGCCCACGCGACGGGCTCCGCCCGGACGCACCCCTGTTCCTCATCACCGGGCGCGTGCTCCAGCACTACCAGTCGGGTGCCCAGACGCGACGCGTGCCCGCCCTCGTGGCCGGCGTGCCCGGTGCGTATGCCGAGGTGCACCCGCTGCTCGCAGCCCGCCTCGGCGTCGCCGAGGGTGCGCAGGTCCGGCTGGCCACGGCACGGGGCAGCCTGGGCCTGCCGTGCCGCATCACCGTGGACGTGCGCCCGGACACGGTCTTCGTGCCGTTCCACTGGGCCGGCGCCGAGAGCGTCAACCTCCTCACCAACGACGCCACGGACCCGATCTCGGGGATGCCGGAGTTCAAGGTGTGCGCCGTCCAGGTCACGGCCGACGAGGGCTGTCGGCCGGGGCGCTCGCCCGCACACGCCCGGTCGGGCGGCGCGCAGGCTGAGGTCACGAACGAGACGGAGGTGCACGCATGACCCGCTTGGTCGTCGTCGGCAACGGGATGGTCGGCGCCCGGTTCGTCGAGGACGTCCTCGCGGCGGACACTGCCGGCCGGTTCGACATCACCGTGCTGGGGGACGAGGCCTGCGAGCCGTACAACAGGGTGCTGCTGAGCGAGGTCGTGGCCGGCCGCTACGACGTGGCGACCCTCACGCTGCCCAGCCCGAGCGACAGCCGGCTCCGGGTCCGACGCGGGCACGCCGCCATCCACCTCGACCGCGTGGACCGGGTCGTCGTCACCGCGGACGGCGAGCGCCACCGCTACGACCAGGTCGTCCTCGCGACGGGGGCGTCCGCCCGCATCCCGGCCCTCGGCGGGCTCCCCGGCTCTGGAGCCTCCGACCTGCCTGCGGGGCTGCACGCCCTGCGCACCATCGACGACGCCCGCGAGATCGTCGCCGCCACCCTCAACGCCTCTCGTGCGGTGGTCCTCGGCGCTGGCGTGCTCGGGCTCGAGGCCGCGTGCGGGCTGGCCCGCCGAGGGGTCCGTGTCACCGTCGTGCACCCGGCCCCGGCCCTGATGGAGCGCCAGCTCGACGACGCCGCGAGCCGCGTCGTCGAGAGCGTCATGGGCAGCCTGGGCATCGACCACCGGGTCGGGGTCGGCGCCGACGCCGTCGTGGTCCGCGACCAGCGGGTGCACGGAGTCCGCCTGGCCGACGGCGAGACGATCGAGGCCGGACTGCTCGTGGTCGCGGCCGGCACCATCGCCAACACCCGGCTCGCGGCCGATGCCGGTCTCACCACGGCCAGGGGCATCGTGGTCGACGAGGCCCTGGCCAGTCCCGACGACCGGCGGGTGTTCGCGATCGGCGACTGCGCGCAGCCCCCCGAGGGCGGCTCCGGTCTGGTCGCCCAGGGCTGGGAACAGTCCCGGCGACTGGCTGCCCTGCTCACCGGGACCACGACCGACGCCAGGGGTCCCGGCGGGACCGGCGCCGAGGCATCCGACCCCACCGACGTGGTGCGCCTCAAGGCCCACGGTCTCGACGTCGTCACCATGGGCGTGTGCGGCTCGCAGCGCGCCGACGACCCGGCTCAGCGGACCCTGCGGCTCTCGGACCCCGACATCGGCCGGCACGTCGAGGTGGTGGTCTCGGGCGGCACCCTCGTGGGCGCCACCTGCGTCGGTGCCGGGCAGGTCGCCGCCGACCTCGTGGCGGCCTACACCCGGCGCACCCCGGTGCCCGGCGACCCCGCGCACCTCCTGCTGCCGGTCCTCACCGGCATGCCGGCCCATGGGCCGAGCGACCCGGCGGACCTCGCGGACGAGGCCACCATCTGCCGCTGCAACGGGGTCAGCAAGGCCGCGATCCGCAGCAGTGTCCACGACGGGGCGGACAGCCTCGAGCAGGTCGCGGCCCGCACGCGCGCCAGCACCGGCTGCGGGGGCTGCGCCGAGGACGTCTGCAGCCTGCTGGAGTCGTTCCGCACCTCACGGCCGGAGCCGCCCACCGGTGAGAACCGTTTTACGCAGGGGAAACACGAGACAACCAACGCCGAAATCGGGGCTACCTAACGTGTTCGACATGACCCAGGCACCCGCGCCGCAGCAGCTCGTCGTCGTCGGCGGCGGCATGGTGGCCCGCCGCCTGATCGACGCCCTGCGGGCCCGTGACACCGCCGGCGAGTGGGCGGTGACGCTGCTCTGCGAGGAGCCCCGCGCCCCGTACGACCGGGTGGCCCTCACCTCGTACTTCACCGGCCGAGACCCCGACGACCTCGCGCTGGGCGGCCAGGAGCTGTGGGACGACCCGCTCGTGACCCTGCGCCGCGGGGTGGCCGCCACCAGCGTCGACCGCGCGGCCCGCACGGTGGCCACGTCCGACGGGCGGACCCTCCCCTACGACTCCCTCGTCCTCGCCACCGGCTCCTATGCCGCGGTGCCACCGGTGCCCGGCAAGGACCTGCGGGGTGCGTTCGTCTACCGCACCATCGATGACGTGGCCGCCCTGCGCGCCTACGTCGAGCACCTGCGCCACGAGCTCGACCGCCCCGTCCGGGGTGCCGTGGTCGGCGGCGGCCTGCTGGGCCTCGAAGCAGCGGGTGCCCTGCGCGCCCTCGCGTGCGAGGCCACGGTCGTCGAGTTCGCGCCTCGGCTGATGCCGCTGCAGGTCGACGACGGCGGCGGCGAGGCGCTCAAGCGGCTCATCGAGGCGCTCGGGGTCTCGGTGCGGACCTCGACCGCCACGGCACGGATCTTGGGCGACCGCGGCAAGGTCGCCCGGATGGAGTTCACCGAGGGTGACGCACTCGACGTGGACGTCGTCGTCTTCGCCGTCGGGGTCCGCCCCCGCGACGACCTCGCCCGCGGGGCGGGTCTGGCGGTCGGCGAGCGCGGCGGCGTGGTGGTCGACGACACCTGCCGGACGGATGACCCAGCGATCTGGGCCATCGGCGAGGTCGCCTGCATCGAGGGCCGGTGCCTCGGCCTCGTGGCGCCCGGCTACACGATGGCCGAGATCGTCGCCGACCGGCTCCTGGGTGGCGAGGGGACGTTCCCCGGCGCCGACCTGTCGACCAAGCTCAAGCTGCTCGGGGTGGATGTCGCCTCGTTCGGCGACGCGTTCGCGACCGAGCCCGGAGGTCTCGAGGTCGTCATCTCCGACCCCGTCGGCGGTGTCTACAAGAAGCTCGTGATGAGCGATGACGCCCGCACCCTGCGCGGGGGCATCCTCGTCGGCGATGCCAGCGCGTATGCCGCGCTGCGGCCCATGGTGGGGCGCGCCCTGGGCGGTGACCCCGCGGCATACCTGCTCCCGGAGGGCTCGGCCCCCGCCCCCGGCGGGGACCTGCCCGATGACGCCGGCGTCTGCTCGTGCAACAACGTCACTGCTGGCGAGATCCGTTGTGCGGTCAGTGAGTCCGGCTGCACCGACCTCGGCGGGGTCAAGGCGTGCACGCGCGCCGGCACCAGCTGTGGGTCCTGTCTGCCGCTCGTCAAGAAGCTCGTCAGCAGCGAGCTCGAGAAGTCCGGCGTCGCGGTCAGCAACGCCCTGTGCGAGCACTTCGACACCTCACGTGCGCAGCTATTCGACATCGTGCGCGTGCAGGGCCTGACGACGTTCAGCGAGATCATCGGCCGGCACGGTCGTGGCCGCGGCTGCGACATCTGCAAGCCGGTCATCGGCTCGATCCTCGCCTCGCTCGGGACGGGCCACATCCTCCAGGGCGACCGTGCTGCTCTGCAGGACACCAACGACCACGTAATGGCCAACCTCCAGAAGGACGGCTCCTACTCGGTGGTGCCGCGCATCCCCGGCGGCGAGGTCACGCCCGAGGGGCTGATCCTCATCGGCGAGGTCGCCCGCGACTTCGGGCTCTACACCAAGATCACCGGCGGCCAGCGGATCGACCTGTTCGGTGCCCGCATGGAGCAGCTGCCGCAGATCTGGAAGCGACTCGTCGACGCCGGCTTCGAGTCGGGGCACGCCTACGGGAAGTCGCTGCGGACCGTGAAGTCCTGCGTCGGCTCCACCTGGTGCCGCTACGGCGTGCAGGACTCGGTCGGCCTCGCCATCGACCTCGAGCTGCGTTACCGCGGGCTGCGCAGCCCGCACAAGATCAAGCTCGGCGTCTCGGGCTGTGCCCGCGAGTGCGCGGAGGCCCGCGGCAAGGACGTCGGGGTCATCGCGACGGACAACGGCTGGAACGTCTACGTCGGCGGCAACGGCGGGTTCACCCCGCGTCACGCCCAGCTCCTCGCGGAGGACCTCGACACGCAGACCCTGGTCCGGACGATCGACCGGTTCCTCATGTACTACGTCCGCACGGCAGACCGCCTGCAGCGCACGGCGACCTGGGTCGAGGACCACGAGGGCGGTCTCGACGCCATCCGGGCGGTCGTGCTGGATGACTCCCTCGGCATCGGCGCGGACCTCGATGCGGCGATGGCGGCGCACGTCGACTCCTACGAGGACGAGTGGGCGGCGGCGCTCGAGGACCCCGAGACGCTGCGGCGGTTCGGCTCGTTCGTCAACGCGCCCGACCAGCCCGACGACTCGCTCGCGTACGTCGACGAGCGCGGGCAGGCCCGCCCCGCCACCGAGTCCGAGCGCAGCGGCGGTGCTGTCCTCATCGCCGGGACGACCCTGGAGGTACGACGATGACGGCCGAGATCCTCCCACCGCAGACTGCGACGCCGGACCTCGTCGCGGACGGGGCACCGCCCACCCCGGTCGGGGCAGCGCCCACCCCGGACGTGGCACCGCCCACCCCGGTCGGGGCGCCGCAGGTCGACGCCGTGCCGCTCACGCCGGTGTGCCGGCTCGAGGACCTGTCCGCCGAGCGTGGCGTCGCTGCCCTCGTCGCGGGCACCCAGGTGGCGCTGTTCCGCACGTACGACGACGCCGTGTTCGCGCTCCAGCAGCGTGACCCCTACAGCGGCGCGAACGTCATGTCGCGCGGCATCGTCGGCTCGCGCGCGGACATCCCGACAGTCGCCTCGCCCATGTACAAGCAGGTCTTCGACCTGCGCACCGGTGAGTGCCTCGACCCCGTCGGCAAGGACCCACGACCCCTCACCACGTATGCCGTGCTGGTGCGTGACGGGGTCGTCCACGTCGGTGGTCCGAGGGGGTCGACCGGCTGATGACCACCCTCGTCGGGCTGGACCTCCACGGGCGCCGCGTGCTCGTCGTCGGCGGCGGCCCGGTGGCCGCGCGTCGGGTCTCCTCGCTGCTCGAGGACGGCGCACGCGTCACCGTCGTGGCTCCCCAGCTGTGCGAGGACCTCGTGGACCAGGTGCTCGCCGACGCGGTCGTCTGGCAGGCGAGGGGCGTGCACGAGTCCGACCTCGATGGCGTGTGGTTCGTCCACGCCGCCACCAATGACGCAGGGGCCAACGCCGAGGTCTGCCGGTGGGCGAACGACCGCCGGGTCTGGAGCAGCTGTGCCAGCGACGCCAGGCGCGGGTCGGCCCGTACCCCGGCGACCACCCGCCACGCCGGGCTCACGGTCGGCGTGGCCTCCGTCGGCGACCCCGACCCGGGCCGCGCCGCCCGGGTTCGTGACCAGCTCGCCGACACGCTCGTCGCCGGCACGCTCGACCTGCGTCACCGCCGGGCGCCCGCAGCGGGTGGCGGCCTCGGACGGGTCACGCTGGTGGGCGGCGGTCCTGGCGCGCTCGACCTCATGACGGTGCGCGCCCGCCGAGCCGTCCTGGAGGCAGACGTCGTCGTCACGGACCGGCTCGGTCCGACCGCGATCCTCGACAGCCTGCCTGCCGACGTCGAGGTCATCGACGTGGGCAAGGCCCCCGGCCGCCATGCCGCCACCCAGCACGAGATCAACGCGATCCTCGTCGACCAGGCGCAGCGCGGTCGCGTCGTCGCCCGGCTCAAGGGCGGCGACCCGTTCCTCTTCGGTCGCGGCGGCGAGGAGCACCAGGCACTGGCCGCGCACGGCATACCGGTGGAGGTGGTGCCGGGAGTGACGTCGGCCTTGGCCGCCCCGCTCGCCGCAGGCATCCCGGTGACCCATCGGGGCACCGTCGCCTCCGTCCACGTGACGCACGGGCATCGCGAGCTCGACCTGTCGTCCGTCGACGTCGTGGTCCGCGGGCACGCGACGCTGGTCGTGCTGATGGGGATCGGCCACCTCGCCTCGCACGTCGCCCAGCTGGTCGCCGCCGGGGCCGATCCCGAGCTTCCGGTCGCCATCGTCGAGGACGCGTCCCTGCCCACGCAGCGCGTCACCCGGGCACCGCTTCGGCTCGTCGTGGCCGAGGCGGACCGGCGCGGGGTGCGCGCTCCCGCCGTGGTCGTGGTCGGTGCCGTCGCCGACCCGGCACTCCTGGAGGTGTCCCTCGAGGCCTCGTCACCCGCCACGCCGCCCGGGGCCGGAGACGCGTCGTGACCGCCGCCGCCCGGCTCACCCAGGTGATGGCGGGCTGCGTCGTGCTCGTCACGGCCGACCGTCGCTCGGCTGAGCTGTCGTCGGCCCTCACCCGGCGCGGTGCCACCGTGCGTCACGCGCCGGCGCTCAGCATCGTGCCGCACGAGCACGACGAGCAGCTGTTGCTCGACACCAAGCAGCTCCTCGAGTCCCCGCCGGACGTCGTCGTCATCACCACCGGGATCGGGTTCCGGGGCTGGGTCGAGGCCGCCGACGCCGCAGGGGTCGCGGACGACCTGGTCGCCGTGCTCTCGGGCGCCCGCATCGTCGCCCGCGGGCCCAAGGCGCACGGGGCCATCCAGGCCGCCGGGCTGCAGGCCGACTGGGTCGCCGAGTCCGAGACCTCGGCCGAGATCCTCGACCTGCTGCTCACCGAAGGGGTCTCCGGGCTGCGCGTCGCCGTCCAGCACCACGGCGCCGGTGCCGACGGCCTCGACACCGAGCTCGCCGCGGCCGCGGCCGACGTGGTGAGCCTCGTGGTCTATCGCTGGGGGCCCTCCCCTCAGCCGGCGGCCCTCACCCAGTCGGTGCACGCCTCAGCAGCCGGACAGGTCGATGCCGTCGTCTTCACCTCCGCCCCGGGGGCTGCGGCCTGGCTGGCCGAGGCCGACGACCAGGGCCAGTGGGAGGGGATATCGGCCCGCCTGCTGTCGGGAGTCATGGTCGCCGCGGCCGTGGGTCCCGTCACCGCGAAACCGTTGCTGGACAGGGGGATCACGCCCTTGGTCCCGGATCGCGGCAGGCTCGGGGCCCTGGTCCGAGCCCTCGTGAGCCACTTCGAGCAGGCGCAGTCGACGGCCGTGCTGACCAGGGCCGGCGCGCTGCAGGTGCGCAGCACGGTGGCCCTGCTCGACGGGCACGTGCTGCCCGTGTCGCCCAGCGGTCTCGAGGTGCTCCGGCTCCTGGCTGACGCGGGCGGGGACGTCGTGACGCGCGAGCAGGTGCTGACCGTGCTGCCCGGCGAGTCGGCCGACCCACACACGGCCGAGGTGGCCGTCGCCAGGTTGCGCGACGTGTGCGGGCGTCCGCTGATCCAGACCGTGGTCAAGCGTGGCTACCGCCTCGCGGTCACCTCGCCCGACTGAGCGAGGCGCCCGTCAGTGGCGCCCACCCTCGGCCGCGCCCTCGACCACCACGGGCTGGTCACCCGAGACGAGCTTCCAGTCGTAGGTCGTGAAGGTCGCCGGGTCGATCGTGCCCTGCGCGGTGACCCAGTCGATGATCAGCTGCCGGATCTCGACCTGCGCGTTGTAGAGGACCGGTGCGGTCGTGACGCCGGGGAAGTTGCCGCCGCCGGACTGCCGGTAGTTGTTGATGGCGATGACGAACCGCGCAGCCGGGTCGACCGGCTGCCCGGCGTAGGTCAGGTTGGTGATCCGCTGACCGTTGGGCTGGGAGATGTCGATGTCGTAGGCCAGCGACTCGTCCAGGCCACTCATCACGTCGTAGTTGTAGTCGGGGATCGGGGTGCCCGTCCCCAGGGGTCGCAGCGCGTTGGTGACGTCATCCGGCGCGAACGGCCCGGTGCCGACGACCTGCTTGAAGTACTCGGCGGAGTACTCGAGGTAGGCCTTGACCTGGGCACCGGTGAAGCGGATGCCGAGCAGGGTGTTGTCGTAGATGTAGAGCCCGGCCACGTCGCGCACGGTGACGTTGCCGGCCGGGATCGCCGCGTCGCGGTTGAACGGTGCCGCGATCGACAGGACGGGGAGGTCCTCGTCGGGCGTGCCCACCAGGGCAGCCTTGACCGCCTTGGCCTGCACGACGTTGATGAAGTCCAGGGCGGCCGTGTCCTCGAACCGTGCCGTCGCGGCCGACATCGCCAGGGTGGAGGACCCGATCACCGAGTTGACGTAGGTGCGCACGACCGCATGGTCCTCGCGCAGCAGCTCTGCGACGGCGGGGTCCTCGGGGACGGTGTTGGCGTTGAGCAGGTGCGCGTGGGCGTCCTTGAGGACCCACCGTCCCTTGTCCATGACGAGGTCGAGGTCCATCACCGACAGCCTCATGCCCCACTTGAGCGGCTCGGTCAGCAGCACCTGCTTGTCCTTGGTGACCTTGCTGGCCACGAAGCGTTCGGGGATCTCGAGGTGCGCGTGGCCGACGAGCACCGCGTCGACGCCGGCAACCTCCTGCGCCAGCTGGGTCGAGGCGTTCTCGGGGAACGGGAGTGCGTCGCCGTACGACGAACCGGGGGTCGCGCCGGAGTGGCACGAGACGATGACCAGGTCGCACCCGGCGGCCTTGAGCTTGGGCACCCAGACCTTGGCCTGCTCGACGATGCCGGGGAACGCGAGCTGCCCCTCGACGTTGGCCTTGTCCCAGATCGCGACGCCCGGCGTCACCAGTCCGAGGATGCCGACCTTGAGCGGCCTGGCGAGGCCCGGCACCTTGAACGTCTTGATGAGGTACGGGGCGAAGGCCGGCGCACCGGTGGACCAGTCGACGGTGTTGGCCGACAGCAGCGGGAAGTCGCACTGCGACTCGAAGGTCCGCAGCGTGTCGATGCCGTAGTTGAACTCGTGGTTGCCCAGGGCCGCCGCGTCGTAGCCGATGGCGTTCATCGCCTTGGCCATGGGGTGCACCGACCCGCCGGTGATGGGGTCGATCTTGGCGTAGTAGTAGGACAGCGGGGTGCCCTGGATCGTGTCTCCGGCATCGAGGAGCAGGGTCTGGTCGGCCCCGCGCTCCTCGCGGACCAGGGTCACCAGGCTGGCGATCTTGGCCAGGCCGATGTCGTTGTGCGCCGCGTCGTCGTAGTCGGCGTCCTTGAAGTAGTCCCAGTTGAAGACGTTGCCGTGGGTGTCCGTGGTGCCGAGCACCGTGAGCCGGAAGGTCTTGGCGGGCTTGGCGCTGACCACGCCGCTCTCCTGGATGGCCTGGGCCTCGCCGGGGCCGAGGAACGCGGCGGCCGCACCTGCGCCTCCGACGACCGCGAGCGCCAGCACCTCACGACGGGTGCGGTCCTGCGACTGCTGCTGCGGCAGGGTCGCTGCGACGGTGGACGGACTGTTCACGGTGGCCTCCGAAGGCAGGAGCGCAAGGGGCCGTGACGCCCCCTGCTGGCGCGGGCCGGCTCGGCACTGAGTCGGCAGGTCTTTCAGACTAACCCACCCCGGCGCCACTGGCGGGCTCGGTGCACAGGCTCTGGGCGGCATACCGACACTGTCGCGGGGCGACACCGCGGTCAGCCGATCGAGTAGTCGGACCCGTCCGCGGGCGCACCCGCCCCCGTGGCCCCGCCCGCGCGGTTGGCGGCCCACGACCTGGCGTAGATGCCGTCGTCCACGGCGCGGCCACCCTCGCCGAGCTCGAGCGGCCGGAAGGTGTCGACCATGACGGCGAGCTCGTCGAAGTACTCGACCCCGATCGACGCCTCGCTCGCGCCGGGCTGCGGACCGTGGGCGTGCCCACCCGGGTGGACCGAGATCGACCCCTTGCCGATGCCGGACCCCTTGCGCGCCTCGTAGTCGCCGTCGACGTAGAACATGATCTCGTCGCTGTCGACGTTCGAGTGGTAGTAGGGCACCGGGATCGACAACGGGTGGTAGTCGACCTTGCGCGGCACGAAGTTGCAGATGACGAAGTTCCAGCCCTCGAAGACCTGGTGCACGGGCGGCGGCTGGTGCACCCGCCCCGTGATCGGCTCGAAGTCGCGGACGTTGAACGCGTAGGGGTACAGGCACCCGTCCCAGCCGACCACGTCGAGGGGGTGGAACGGCAGCGCGTGGACCGTGCCCACGATGCCGCCGGGGCCGTGGCCGCGGTGCTTGATGTGGACCTCGGTCTCGTCGCCCGCCCTGGCGCCGACGTCCTCGGCGAGCAGCGGGCCGTCCGGACCCCGCAGGTCGCGCTCGCAGTAGGGCGCGTGCTCGAGCAGCTGGCCGTACTTGGACAGGTAGCGCTTCGGCGGGGCGATGTGGCTGTTGGCCTCGATGCAGTAGGCACGCAGCGGGTTCCGGGCCGAGCGCTTCGGGAGCCAGCGGTGAGTGGTGGCCCTCGGGATGACCAGGTAGTCGCCCTCCGCCACGTCGAACGCCCCGAACACCGTCTCGACCCGCGCAGCGCCCCGCTCGACGTAGACGACCTCGTCGCCGATCCCGTTGCGGTACCAAGGACTCGGGGCCCCGGCAACGGCATACGAGATGCGGACGTCACCATTGCCGAGGACCAGTCGACGGCCGGTCACCACGTCGGTGTTCTTGACGTCCTTGGCCTCGAACAGGTCGTGCAGCTTGAGGTGGCGGGGGGTCAGTGGGTGGTTGGGCGTCGTCGACAGGTCGCCCACCGCCCACTCGCGGGCATCGGCGACCGTCGAGGGGATGTTGCGGTGGTAGAGCAGGGAGGAGTCCGAGGAGAAGCCCTCCTCCCCCATCAGCTCCTCGTAGTAGAGCTCACCCTGCTTGCCGCGGCCGGCCGGCCGACGGTGCTGCGTGTGCCTCTTGGGCGGGATGCTGCCCATCGCCTGGTAGTGCGCCACAGGTCCACCTCGGTGTGGTGTGTCGGTCTCACGGGTACTCGATCTGGCTCCCGACCACCCTAGTAGCCTCGCCGGCATGGCACCGACGTCGGCACCCCTTGCGGAGCGCCCCGCCGAGCCGGGTCTGTTCGCGGGCCTGGTGGACGACGCGGCCGTCTTCCCTCCGGGCAACGCTCCCCTGCCCGAGGCCGTGCGGCTGCACCGCGTCCACGCCAGCAGCGCGTATGCCGCGTGCGTGGGTCCGCTGCTCGTCCCCGCCTCCGCGGTCGCAGAGCTCCTGCCGCTGCTCACCGAGGAGCCCTTCGCGGTCGGCGTCATCGGTCGCCCCGGGACGCCGGCGCCCGAGGTGTGGGAGGCCGTGACGGCCTTGCAGGGCAACGGGATCCGCGTCGCCGGGGCCGAGCTCGGTTGGGTGCCCGGCTGGCGTGAGGCCTGGCCCGCCGACGTCCCCGTGTCGCTGGAGGTCCCCCGCGGGCCGGACCAGGCGGCGGCGCTCGACGACCTCGCCCGCGACGCGTCGGACTCCTCCGACGTCCGCGCCAAGTTCCGTACGGGAGCCACCCTTTCGTGGGCCTGGCCCGACGAGCGCGAGCTCGCGGGGCTCATCCGGGCCGCCATCGACCGCGACCTCGGGTTCAAGCTGACCGGAGGGCTGCACCACGCGGTCCGCTCGACCCGCCCTGACGACGCCCTCCAGCCAGAGCACCACGGACTGCTCAACGTCGTGACGGCCGTCCGCTGGGCCCTGAACGGCGAGGAGGTCGACGAGCTCGTCCCCCTCCTCGCCGAACGCGACCCGGCGCCCCTCGTCGCCCACGTCACCCGCATGAGCGCCGCCGACGCCGCCATCGTGCGCGCCTTCTTCACGGCATACGGCTGCTGCACCGTGACCGACCCGATCGACGAGCTCATCCAGCTCGGCCTCATCGAAGGAGCCTGAATGACCACCCCCACCACGTGGCTGGACGTCCCCCACGACCACCCGTTCGGCATCGCGAACCTGCCCTACGGGGTCTTCTCGACGGACGGGTCCAGCCCCAGGGTCGGCGTCCGCATCGGCGACTGGGTGCTGGACGCCAGTGCGGTCGCGCGCATCGGCCGGGACAGGTATGGCGTCGGCGACGGTCCGGACCTGACCCTGGCCTGGGAGCAGCCGAGCCTCAACGCCTTCCTCGAACTGGGCCGGCCGGCGTGGACCGTGGCCAGGGACTGGCTGACCGAGGTCCTGGGCGACGCCGTCCACGAGGACGGTGTGCGACCGCACCTGCTGCGGGTCGCTGACGTCACGATGCACCTGCCGATCGAGGTGGGCGACTACGTCGACTTCTATGCAAGCGAGCACCACGCCACCAACGTCGGCCGGATCTTCCGGCCCGACTCCGAGCCGCTCACCCCGAACTGGAAGCACCTGCCCATCGGCTACCACGGCCGGTGCGGCACGGTGGTCGTCTCAGGCACCGACGTCGTGCGTCCGAGCGGTCAGCGCAAGGCGCCCACCGATGCCACCCCGACCTTCGGGCCCAGCGTGAAGCTCGACATCGAGGCCGAGCTCGGCTTCGTGGTCGGCGGCTCGTCGCGGCTCTCCGAGCCGGTCCCCGTCGACCGGGCCGAGGAGCACCTCTTCGGGGTCGTGGTGCTCAACGACTGGAGCGCCCGCGACCTGCAGGCCTGGGAGTACGTCCCGCTCGGTCCGTTCCTGGGCAAGTCGTTCGCGACGTCGATCAGCCCGTGGGTCGTGACCCTCGACGCGCTGGCCTCGGCGCGCGTCGACCTGCCGGGCCAGGACCCGGAGCCGCTGCCCTACCTGCGCGGCAGCCGCCCAGCGCCCGGCTTCGACATCCACTGCGAGGTCGAGTGGAACGGCACGGTCGTGTCCCGCCCCGAGTACCGCGGGATCTACTGGTCGCCGGCCCAGATGCTGGCCCACATGACCGTCAACGGTGCGTCCGTGCGCAGCGGCGACCTGTTCGGCTCGGGCACGATCTCTGGCGCGGACCGCGACACCCGCGGAAGCTTCCTGGAGCTGTCGTGGAACGGCACCGAGCCGGTCACGGTCGGCGACGGCACGCGCACCTTCCTCGAGGACGGCGACACCGTCACCATCCGCGCCTGGGCACCCGGTCCGGGCGACACCCGGATCGGGCTCGGCGAGGTGACCGGCACCATCGCCCCTGCCCGCTAGCCCCTGCGCGGTTGCTTGCCGACCACGACGTTGGTCGCGGCGATCTTGTCGTGCAGGGCCTGCTTCTTGTCGTCCCAGGCCGGCCACAGCAGGTCGAGGAGGGACGCGATCGAGGCGATCGACCCCAGCACCGGGATGTTGGCCAAGAGGCTGAGCGCGGTCTGCAGGAACGACCGCTTGCAGGCGTCCCCGACGCTGAGGACGCCCGGGCGCTCGCGCAGCCGCACGCTGATCCCGAGCGCCATCTTGCCGGGCGTCGCGCCGGTGCGGGACAGGAAGAACACCTGGTAGCCGAAGCCGACGACGGCCGCGATGACCGCGAACGCAATGAGGTTGGGCATGTCGAACTGGGGCGTCAACCCCTCGAACGCGGCGGGGTCGTTCTGGTCCAGCGCGTCGCGGAACTGGTTGACCGTGGGCGCGATCGCCTTCCACAGGAAGTAGCCGCCGAGGAGGCTCACGAGCAACCCCGTGATGATCGAGTCGATGAGGTAGGCGCCGACCCGCTGCCAGTAGCCGGCGAGCAGCTGCCCGTCCGGTGTGGTCGGCCCGGCCGTCATGCCGGGGTAGGCCGGGGCGTTCCACTGGCCCGGCTGCGGGGCACCGGGGAACTGCGGGCTGGGAGGGGGCTGCTGCGTCGGCTGCTGCCACTGCGGCTGGCTCGGCTGGCTCGGCTGGGTCGACTGGCCCGGCTGGGTGGGCTGCCCGGCCGGCTGCTGGGTCTGCTGCCCCGGGTACTGCGGCGGGTGGCCCTGCCCGGGGTACTGCTGCTGGCCGGCCCCCGAGGCGGCCGCCGCCGGCCGGGTCGAACGCGGAGTCGTGTGGCTCGTCCAGATCACGCCGTCGAAGTACCGCAGCTGGCTCTGGTCGCTGGGGTCGTCGTACCAGCCGGCGTTCGTGGGCATGTCCATGTGCTCAGCCTCTCACGGTGGCGATGGCCGGCTGGACGCTTCGCGGACTGCCGGCTGTCCGTGTCGCCCCGTCACCCAACCCCTGCTAGCAGAAGGTACGGAAATGGGGACAGGGTGCACCCTGTCCCCATTTCACCAACATCTGCTAGCAGGGGTTAGGTGAGTCCGGCCAGCCGGGGGGGCAGGCGTCAGAGGTTGCCGCGGGCGTCCTGCTCGCGCTCGATCGCCTCGAACAGCGCCTTGAAGTTGCCCTTGCCGAACCCGAGCGAGCCGTGCCGCTCGATGATCTCGAAGAACACGGTGGGGCGGTCGCCGAGCGGCTTGGTGAAGATCTGCAGCAGGTAGCCGTCCTCGTCGCGGTCGACCAGGATCTTGCGCTTCTGGAGCTCCTCGATCGGCACCCGGACCTCGCCGATGCGGGCGCGCAGCTCGTCGTCCTCGTAGTAGGAGTCCGGGGTGTCGAGGAACTCGATGCCGTTGGCTCGCAGCTCGTCGACGGTGCGCAGGATGTCGCCGGTCGCGAGGGCGAGGTGCTGGGCSCCSGGMCCGTTGTAGAACTCGAGGTACTCGTCGATCTGSSWCTTSCGCTTGGCGATCGCCGGCTCGTTGAGSGGGAACTTSACCCGGTGGTTGCCGTTGGCGACGACCTTGGACATSAGSGCGGAGTAGTCGGTGGCGATGTCGTCACCGATGAACTCCGCCATGTTCACGAAGCCCATGACCTTGTTGTAGAAGGTGACCCACTCGTCCATCTTGCCGAGCTCGACGTTGCCGACGATGTGGTCGAGCGCCTGGAACAGCCGCTTCGGGGCGCCGTCACGCTTGACCCACGTCGACTCCCTGGCGACGTAGCCGGGCAGGTAGGGCCCGGTGTAGCGGGAGCGGTCGACGAGGGTGTGGACGGTCTCGCCGTACGTCGCGATCGACGCGATCCGCACGGTGCCGTGCTCGTCCGTGATGTCCTCGGCGTCGCGGACCACGCGGGCGCCGGCGGCCTTCGCCTGGGCGACGCACTTGTCGACGTCGGGCACCTCCAGGGAGATGTCGACGACGCCGTCACCGTGCTTGGCGTGGTGGGCGATGAGCGGGCTGTCGGGACTGACCGCGCCGTTGACGACGAACCGGATGGAGCCGGACTTCAGGACGAACGACTTGTGGTCGCGCTGGCCGTTCTCGGGACCGCTGTAGGCGACGAGGTCCATGCCCCACGCGGACTGGTAGTAGTGCGCGGTCTGGCTGGCGTTGCCCACGACGAAAACGATCGCGTCCCAGCCGGTGACGGGGAACGGGTCCTTCGT
The DNA here is from genome assembly GCF_056403935.1 of Pedococcus sp. P2_E4. Taxonomy (NCBI): domain Bacteria; kingdom Bacillati; phylum Actinomycetota; class Actinomycetes; order Micrococcales; family Intrasporangiaceae; genus Pedococcus; species Pedococcus sp. P2_E4. The sequence goes on from NZ_JBFUEO010000004.1 coordinate 86,601, forward strand.
CTCGTCGTACTCGACGAGGCCGACGAGCTGCTTGAGCTGCTCGATGTCGAGGTTCGCCTCGCGCTCCTGCGGGGTCAGGTCCAAAGTCGTGTCGGTCATGGTTGCAAGGGTGCCCGTGGGCCAGAGAGTGTGCAACTGTATGCCGCTGCGCTGCACAGTCTGCGCAGAATGTTCGCCAAACGGCGGTTCGCGATGCACAATCTGACCATGGACCTTGATCCGTTGGACCGTCGCCTCCTCACGCTCTTCGCGGCCCAGCCGCAGATCGGGGTGCTCGGGGCCTCCCGCGAGCTGGGCGTGGCGCGCGGCACGGTCCAGGCCCGCCTCGACCGCCTGGCCTCGCACGGCGTCATCCGCTCGTGGGCTCCCCAGATCGAGCCCGCGGCGATGGGCTACCCCGTCTCGGCGTTCTGCACGCTGGAGATCCGCCAGGGCCGCGGGCACTCCCCCGTCGTCGAGCACCTGTCCCGCATCCCCGAGGTCCTCGAGGCGCACACCATCACCGGCTCGGGAGACCTGTTCATCCACGTGGTGGCCCGCGACAACGCCGACCTGCAGCGGGTCATCGACGCGGTGGTCGACGACGAGCACGTCATCCGCGCCAACACGGCGATCTCGCTCGCGACCCGCATCCCGCTGCGCACGCTGCCCCTCGTGCAGGCCGCGGCTCCCGTGACGGAGCCGGCGCCTCAGCTCGGCTGACGCCGCACGGACGACACGGCCGACTCGAAGACCTCGGGGTCGCACCAGAACGGGTCGCCCCGCTGCCCCATCGGCGCGTAGACCACGACCTCGTCGAAGCCGGCCGACTCTGCCCGTTCGACCGCGTACGCCAGGGCGTCGTCGGACTCGAGCGGGCGGTAGGCCCCGTAACCCATGAGGACGACCCGGCGGATCGACACGGGGTCACGCATGATCCGCTCACAGGCCCGGGTGACCTGGGTGGACTGGCCCTCGACCGCAGCCCACCAGCCGTCGCACTCGAGATCCGCCAGCGCTGGGCCGCCGTAGGTGACCCAGCCGTCACCCTGCTTGGCCACCAGGTCGAAGCCGCGCGGCCCCCCGGCTGCGAGCACGATCTTGGGATGCAGCTGCCCGGGGGCGTGCGCGGACGGCAGGACTCCGTGCACGGCGACGCTGCTGCCGCTCCAGGTCGTCGACCCCGTCCACAGCGCCCTGATGGCGGACACGGTCTCGGCATAGCGGTGCCAGAGGTCCTGGCCGGTGAGCTCTTCGCCCCGGTCGGCCAGGGCGTCCGCAGCCAGCCCGGAACCCAGCCCCAGGACGAACCGGCCGCCGCTGATGTCCTGCAGCGTCGCGGCGCAGCGGGCGATCACCGTGGGGCTGCGGACCGCCGCCGAGGCGACCAGGGTCCCGAGCACGAGGCGGTCCGTGACACCGGCCGCCGCTGCCAGGGTGGTCCAGCCATCGGCCCACCAGCGCCCGGCGACCGTGGAGTGCGTCAGGTGGTCGGCGACGTAGCCGGTGTCGAACCCCAACCGCTCGATCTCACGCCAGGTCGAGGCTGCGTCGAGCCATGGCTGCTGCTGCAGCACCAGGGCACCCAGCCGCATCGGACCTCCTGACCACGCGCTCGCTCCAGCGAATGCTTGCACCCACCGGGCGTGCGGCGTGGCGGAATGGTCAGAACGCGGTCAGCCCTCGAGACGGAAACCGAGCTTGACGGTCACCTGCCAGTGCGCGATGGCGCCGTCGGCGATCTGGCCGCGGACGCTCTGCACCTCGAACCAGTCGAGGTTGCGCAGGGTCCTGGCGGCCTGGGTGACCGCGTTCGAGACCGCGGACTCGATGCTGTCCGGGGAGGTGCCGACGACCTCCGAGATCGAGTAGACGTGGTTGGCCATGAGACTGCTCCGTCCTCGGCGGCACGCGTCGCCGTGCAGTGAACGCTAGTCCCCTGCCCGGCCCGCCGCCCGTCAGCGGCGACCGACGAACCAGCCGCGGATCTTGTCGATGCGGGCGGTCACCTGCTCGGAGGTTGCGGCATCGAGCGCCGGCCCGCCGCAGGCCCGGCGCAGGTCGGTGTGGACGACCCCGTGGGGGGTGCCCTGCTTGCGGGCGTAGGCAGCCACCAGCTTGTTGAGCTCCTGCCGCTGGGCGGCGAGGGCCCGGTGCGCCGACACGGCCTGCTGGACCTTGGCCGGTCGCCGCGTGCTCTGGGCGGTCTGCCGCTCGTGCAGCAGCGTCGCCACCTGGTCCGGCTCGAGCAGCCCCGGCAGCCCGAGGTACTCCTGCTCCTCGTCGGACCCGACGGTCGCGTTGAGGCCGAACTGCTTGGCGTCGAACAGGACGTGGTCGAACTCGGCGTCGGACTCCAGCGCCTCGAAGGCCAACGCGTCGATGTCGGGTGTGCGAGCGGTGCGGTTGGCCGCCGACACGAGCGCGTCCTCCTCGGCCCACATCGACGCCTCGTCGTCGGCCGAGGTCACGCGGTCGAGGGCGTGGTCGCGCTCGTCCTCGAGACGCGCGGCGTGCTCGAGGATGACCGGCACGGACGGCAGGAACACCGACGCCGTCTCACCACGGCGCCGCGCGCGCACGAAGCGGCCGACCGCCTGGGCGAAGAACAGCGGGGTCGAGGTGGAGGTCGCATAGACGCCCACGCACAGCCGGGGAACGTCGACACCCTCGGACACCATGCGCACCGCGACCATCCAGCGCGACTCGCTGGCGGAGTACTCCTCGATCCGCGCCGAGGAGCCGGCGTCGTCGGACAGCACCAGCGTCGGCTTGTCGCCCGTGATCGACTCGAGGATGCGCGCATACGCGCGGGCCGCCGTCTGGTTGGACGCGATCACGAGGCCGCCGGCATCGGGCACGCCCCGCCGCACCTCGGTCAGCCGCTTGTCAGCCGCAGCCAGGACCGACGGGATCCACTCCCCCTTGGGGTCGAGGGCCGTCCGCCACGCGTGCGCGGTCGCGTCCTTGGTGAGCGGCTCGCCCAGCCGTGCCGCGATCTCGTCGCCGGCCTTGGTGCGCCAGCGCATCGCGCCGCCGTAGGCGAGGAAGAGCACGGGCCGCACGACCCCGTCCCGCAACGCCTCGGCATACCCGTAGGTGTAGTCGGCCGAGGAGCGGCGGATGCCGTCGCGGTCCTCGGCGTAGGTGACGAACGGGATCGGTGAGGTGTCGGACCGAAAGGGCGTCCCCGTGAGGGCCAGCCGCCGGGTCGCGGGCTCGAAGGCCTCGCGGATCGCGTCGCCCCACGAGAGGTTGTCGCCCCCGTGGTGGATCTCGTCGAGGATCACCAAGGTGGGCGCGGACTCGGTACGGGTCCGGTGCAGCGCCGGACGGCTCGCGACCTGGGCGTAGGTCAGCGCGACCCCGTCGTACTCACTGGAGTGCCGGGCCGAGGAGTTGGAGAACTTCGGGTCGATGTGGATGCCGACCCGGGCGGCAGCCTCGGCCCACTGGGTCTTGAGGTGCTCGGTCGGGGCGACGATGGTCACCGCGGACACGGTGCCGCGACCCAGCAGCTCGGTGGCCAGCCGCAGCGCGTAGGTGGTCTTGCCGGCCCCCGGGGTGGCGACCGCCAGGAAGTCGCGCGGGGTCGCCCGCAGGTATGCCGTGAGCGCCGCCTGCTGCCAGGCGCGCAGCTTGTCGGCCGTGCCCCACGCCGCCCGCTCCGGGAACGCTGGCGAGAGGTGGGATGCGGCGGCGGTACTCATAGGCCCGCCACGATAACCGTTGCCCCGGAACGACATGCCGAGGCCCCGGCGTCTGCGCCGGGGCCTCGGTGGTGTGCTAGGGCGTGTCGCCCGGGGGCGTCAGCGACGGCCGTCAGTGGCCCTGTCGGTAGGTCACCCAGGCGTTCTGCATGCGAAGCTTCTGGCCGTCGGTGAAGCTGTCCATGCAGGCGTCGTCGGTGTAGTCCATGAAGTTCCTGATCGGGTCAGCGCCCGGCTTGCTGGCGCAGCTGTCGCGCCCGACCGGGCACCCGAACGCCGGCGAAGCCTCGGCGTTGGTGTCCCCGACGTAGTCGCCGTTGCCGTTACAGCCGCCCTGGAACGTGTGGTAGAGCCCGAACCAGTGGCCCGCCTCGTGGGTGGCCGTGTCACCCAGGTTGTACGGGGCCGCGTTCCCGCCCGGAAGGCTCTGGTCGAGGACGACGACGCCGTCCATGGGGTCGAGCGTGGACTTGGGGAAGGTCGCCCACCCGAGCAGCCCACCGGAGAGGTTGGCGGTGTAGATGTTGAGGTCGTCCATCGTGCCCTTGCGCAGGGCCGTCTTCATGGCCCGCTCGGCGCTGCTCCCCTGGGCGAGGTTGTACCAGCTGGCGTTGTTGGTCTTGTCCACGACGGGCGTGGCGAACGACAGGCCCGTGCCGGCGTACGCGCTGTTGAGCACGTTCATCTGCTCGTCCACGAGACCCGAGACGTCGCCGGTCGAGCCGTTGGTGATGATGTGGAAGTACACGTTGACGACCACCGGGGTGAAGGCCACCCCTCCGCCGGGCTTGCGGACCGAGCCGTCGGCGCCCTTGGTGTAGCCCTTGGCCGCCATCGCCTTCGCGAGGTTCGTCTCCATGGCCTTCGCCTGCGCGGCGGACAGCTCGTTGCCGTCCTTGCGGTTGCCACCGGCGGCGGAGCGGGCGGAGTTGACGGCGTCGGTGTGCGTCACGCACTCGGCAGCGGTGTCGAGCCCGGCCATCGGCTGGGCCGTGGCACTGGCCTGGCCCAGCCCCAGCGCGGCTGCACCGAGCAGCAGGGAGGAGAGCGCCATACGGGAACGAAGCTTCATGAGCGTCCTTTCGCAAGGTCGCCACCTCCGGGTCGGCAGGGTGGCTCGACCTTGCACGCTAGGCAGCGTCGGCCCCGGCACGGGAATGCGGCCGGACAGGTGCAGGTAAAGACTCGTTCAGGCTTTCGGATGAAGCCGGTCCAAACGGAGGCAAACGCAGGCGAGCGGAGGTCTAGTCCCCGCCGTCCTGCGGGGCTCGCAGGCCCTCGTAGATCTCCTTGCAGGTGGGGCAGACCGGGAACTTCTTGGGGTCGCGCCCGGGCACCCAGACCTTGCCGCACAGCGCCACCACGGGCTCCCCCGACAGGGCGCTCTCGAGGATCTTCTCCTTGCGGACGTAGTGCGAGAAGCGCTCGTGGTCGCCGGGCTCCTGCAGCTGCTCCTCGACCTGCTCGCGCTCGAGCACGGCGGTCGTGGTCTGCGGCTGCGGCGAGGGTGCCAGCGGGTCGTCCAGGGGGGTCTGGGGCTCGCTCATGGTGCCGAGTGTATGCCGCGTCGCCGGGCCACTCAGTTCATCTCGGGGTCGGCCGGGAACGTCGCCACGAAGGCGAGGTGGTCGCGCTGGCGGCGCAGCACGCGCTCCCACATCCGCGACGGGGCGTCGGTGAAGGCGTCGCGGGCCTCGGACTCCACGACGTACCAGCTGCCCTCCTCGATCTCGTCCTCGAGCTGTCCGGGCGACCACCCGGCATACCCGGCGTAGATCCGCAGCCCGGCGAGGTCTGGCATCACGAGGGCGGGCGGGGTGTCGAGGTCGACCAGGCCGATGCCGCCGAACAGCCGCTTGACCCCCATGGGCTCGACGTCCCCAGGCGCCGACACGAGGCCGAGCGCGCTGTCGAGGCCGACCGGACCGCCCTCGAACAGGACCGACGGCGAGGTCGCGTACGGCTGCCAGTCGGGGAGCACGACGTCGACCCGAGCCTCCATCGGCCGGTTGAGGACGACGCCCTGGGCTCCCTCGGCGTCGTGGTGCAGCAGGAGCACGACACTGCGGTGGAAGACGCCGTCCCCGATCTGGGGCGTCGCCACCAGGAGGTTGCCCGACAGGTCGCTGTCCACGGGTCCATTGTGCCCCGCTCGCGCCAGCGGCCCACTCGGGGCACCGAGGCTCTGGACGTTCGGCTGATGGGTGGGTGGGTCCGCACCGGCTCAGGGTCTGCCCGGCGACGGTCCCGCGCCGTCCGGGAGACGGCCGACGGACGTGCCAGAGCCCCGGCCGTCGGGCCGGGGCTCTGGGGTCGGCGGGAGCCGAGGGGGTCGGGCGCTGGCGCCGTCGATCGCGCGCTGGCGCCCTGGTGTCAGTCCCGAGCGGCGCGGGAGTAGCCGCCACGGTCGGAGCGCTCGCGCCCACCGCGGTAGCCACCCTCGCGGCCGTCACGGCCCTCACGGCTGAAGCCGCGACCCGCCGGACGAGAACCGCCGCGCGGACYGCCACCGTGGCCACCGCGGCCACCGGGGCGACCGCCCTGGCGACGCTTCTCGCCCTCGAGCACGCGACGGACCTGGTCCTCGGGCACCGGCACCCCACTGGGGGTCGTGGCGCCCGTGGCGGCGAGGAGCTCGTGGCCCGGGTGGACCTTGACGGCCGTCAGGTCGACGCCGGCTTCACGCGTGAGGCGCTCCATCGTGCGCTTCTGGTGCGGCAGGGCCAGGGTCACGACGGTGCCCTTGTCACCGGCGCGGGCCGTGCGGCCCGAGCGGTGCAGGTAGTCCTTGTGGTCGGCCGGCGGGTCGACCTGGAGCACGACGGACACGTCGTCGACGTGGATGCCGCGCGCGGCGACGTCGGTGGCGACGAGGACCGGCAGGCTGCCGTCACGGAAGGCACCAAGGACGCGGTTGCGTGCACCCTGGTTGAGCCCACCGTGCAGGGCCGCCGCGAAGACACCCTGCTCGCGCAGCTGGAGCGCGACGCGGTCGGCGCCCAGCTTGGTGCGCACGAACACGACGGTCCGGCCGGCGCGGTTGGCAACCTCGGCGGTGATGACCTTCTTGTGGATCGGGTCGACGAGCAGCACGTGGTGCTCCATCGTCGTGACGGAGGCCTTGCCGTCCTCGGTCTGGTGCGTCACCGGGTCGGTGAGGTAGCGCGCCACGAGCTGGTCGATGCCGTTGTCGAGGGTTGCGGAGAACAGCATGCGCTGACCGCCCTCGGGCATCTGGTCGAGGATCGCGGTGACCTCGGGCATGAAGCCCATGTCGGCCATGTGGTCGGCCTCGTCGAGGACGGCGATCTCGATGTCGCCGAGCTGCACGGCCTCACGCTCGATGAGGTCCTTGAGCCGGCCGGGGGTCGCGATCAGCAGGTCGACGCCGCGGTTGAGGGCGTTGATCTGCGTCGTGTAGGAGAGGCCACCGGCCACGAGCTTGTGGTGCAGGCCGAGGACGTGCACGAGCGGCTCGAGCGCGTCGGAGACCTGCATGGCGAGCTCGCGGGTCGGGACCAGGACCAGGGCGCGCGGACGACGCGGCTTGGACTTCGTGCCGGCGGCGAGGCGCGTCAGGGCCGGCAGGCCGAAGGCCAGGGTCTTGCCGGAGCCGGTTTGGCCACGGCCGAGGACGTCCTTGCCGGCGAGCGCGTCGGGGATCGTCGCAGCCTGGATCGGGAAGGGGGTGGTGATGCCGTCGCGAGCCAGTCGCTCGACGATGCGCTCGGGCAGGCCCAGGGCGGCGAAGCCGTTGTCGGCCTCGACCGTCACGGGACCATCGACGCTCTTGCGGGTCGACTTGACCCAGGTGTCGGCCTGCATGCGCGCGGTCTCGGGGTCCACCTGGTCCTCGAAGCGCGGCGCGCGGTCGGTGCGCTCGAAGCGACGCGGGCCCCCGCTGTTGCGGTCATCCCGGTCGAAGCGACGGGTGGGTCGCTCGGGGCGGTCGGCGCGGTCGAAGGTACGGGCCGGGCGGTCGCTGCGGTCGAAGGTGCGCGCGGGGCGGTCGCTGCGGTCGAACTCACGACGCGGGCCACGGTTGTCGTCACGGTCGAAGGTGCGCGCGGGACGGTCGCTGCGGTCGAACTCACGACGCGGGCCACGGTTGTCGTCACGGTCGAAGGTGCGCGCGGGACGGTCGCTGCGGTCGAAGCTGCGGGCCGGGCGGTCGCTGCGGTCGAACTCRCGRCGCGGGCCACGGTTGTCGGTGCGGTTGTCGTTGCTCATGGTGCGGTCCTCACGGTTGTACTGACGAGGACCACGGTTGTCGTCTCGGTCATGGCGGCGGGTGGGGCGGTCGCCCCGGTCGAACTCGCGTCGCTGGGGACGCTCGTCACGGCTGGTCTCGCGGCGCGGGCCACGGGTGTCGTCGCGGTCGAAGCGGCGGACGGGGCGGTCACCGTCGCGCGGCGGCCGCGCGGCATACGGCTTCTTGCCACCGGACTTGGCGGCACCGGCCACGGCCGACTGTCCACGGTGGGCCTTCTTGGGACCCTTCTTCGCGGCAGCCTTCTGGTCGGGGGTCCAACGAGCCTTTTTGGGCGCGCCGGACCGAAGGTTCTTGGGCACAGATGTTCAACTCACTTCAGGTGCTCGAGGTAGACACGTCTCGAGCCACCTGGCAAGGGGGCGAAGAAACGAGCCTCAGGCCTCTGGGGCCCGGTGGACCGGATCAACAGTTGTCATCCGGTGGGGCATCAGTCGGAGTTGGGAATGCGTCCGTGGCATCGTCGCCACCTGTTGGCGCTGCCACGCGCCGCCGAACTGAGCCCGTCCAGTCTAGCAGCGCCGTAGGGTCCTCCCGACCACCACGACCGTGACCCCGAGCACCACCCCGGACACGTCGGCGACCGCGTCCCACACGTCGCCCGACCGCCCGGGCAGCAGGACGTGCTGGACGACCTCGCTCACCGGAGCGTGCAGGGCCAGGGCGCCGACGACGTAGGCCGGCCGGAGCCCGGCCAGCAGCCCCACCACCGTGGGGACGAGGAACAGCAGGACGTGCACGGCCTTGTCGGTCCAGGTCACCGGCCCCTGGACGTCGACCCGGGGCCAGTAGACCGCGCAGAGCTGGACGAGCACGGCCAGCGCGAACGCGAGCCGCCCGAGGCGTCGGCCCCCCGGGCCCGCATCCGCCCCGGCACCCGCGTGCGCCTCGGTCGAGGTCTCAGCCAATGAACTCGGGCTCGTCGCTGGCCTTCGAGACGACGACGTGCTCGGGGGTCGTGCCGAGGACCGCGGCCTTGACCGCGGCGGCCACGACCTTGGAGACGTCGGGGTGGAACACGCTCGGGATGATGTAGGCGGCGTTGAGCTCGTCGGGGTGGACCACCTCGGCGAGCGCCTTGGCCGCAGCCACCATGACGTCCTCGTCGATCGAGGTCGACGCGGCGTCGAGCAGGCCGCGGAAGACACCGGGGAAGACCAGCACGTTGTTGATCTGGTTGGCGAAGTCGGAGCGACCGGTCGCGACGACCGCGGCGTGCTGGGCGGCGGCGACCGGGTCGACCTCGGGCTCGGGGTTGGCCATCGCGAACACGATGGAGTCCTTGGCCATGGTGGCGATGTCGTCGCCGGTGAGGATGCCTGGGGCCGAGACGCCGATGAACACGTCGGCCCCGACGAGGGCGTCCTTGAGCGTGCCGGTCAGGCCGCGGTGGTTGGTGTGCTCGGCGGACCAGGCGAGCGCGGGGTGCTCGCCGGAGACGATGTCGGCGCGGTCGCGGTGGAGGACGCCGAGGTGGTCGGCCACGACGACGTCCGTGGCGCCGGCCTTGAGCAGCAGCTTGAGGATCGCGGTGCCCGCCGCACCGGCCCCGGACATGACCACCCGGCTGTCGCGCAGCTCCTTGCCGACCACGCGCAGCGCGTTGCGCAGGGCGGCCAGCGTCACGATGGCGGTGCCGTGCTGGTCGTCGTGGAAGACCGGGATGTCGAGCTCTGCGCGAAGGCGCGCCTCGATCTCGAAGCAGCGCGGTGCCGAGATGTCCTCGAGGTTGATCCCGGCGAACACCGGCGAGATCGCCTTGACGGTGCGGATGATCTCCTCGGTGTCCTGGGTGTCGAGGCAGATCGGGAAGGCGTCGATGTCGGCGAAGCGCTTGAACAGCGCCGCCTTGCCCTCCATGACCGGCAGGGCGCCGAGGGGTCCGATGTTCCCGAGCCCGAGCACCGCAGACCCGTCGGTCACGACGGCGACGGTGTTGCGCTTGATCGTCAGGCGGCGGGCGTCCTCGGGGTTCTCGGCAATCGCCATGCAGACCCGCGCGACTCCGGGTGTGTAGATGAGCGACAGGTCGTCGCGGTTGCGGATCGGCACCTTGGACTCGATCCTCAGCTTGCCCCCGAGGTGCGCCAGGAAGGTGCGGTCGGAGACCTTGCCGATCTCGACGCCGTGGACGCCGCGCATCGCCTCCACGAGGTCGTCGGCGTGCGCGGTGTCACGGGCGGCAGCCGTGACGTCGACCCGCAGGCGGTCGGACCCGGACGCGGTGACGTCGAGCCCGGTGACGAGCCCCCCGCCGCTCTCGATCACCCCGGTGAGCTCCGACACGGCGGTCGCTCGTGCGGGCAGGGTCAGGCGGACCGTGATCGAGTTGGAGACGGAAGGGGCTGCAGTCATGCCGGGCATTCTCCCGATTACCGCGGGGTACGCCGAACCGCGGCCGTCTGGTGGTCGTCGGGACGGTCACTCACGGTGTCGCCACCGGCGCCTCGGCGGGTGCCCGGCCCAGCAGGAGGTAGCGCTCGTGCTCGACCTCGCGACCCCAGTAGGCCTGGTCGGTCAGCTGGACGAGGACCGGCTCGAGACCGAGGTCCCTCACGACGAGCGCGAGCTCGTCGGACGGGACGCCGGCCCGCCAGAGGGCGGCGGGCTTGCCCTCGGCCGCCTCGATGCCCCAGCGCCCCTCGATCAGGACGAGCCGGCCGCCGGGGCGCAGGAGCTGGGCCCAGCGCGCCAGCGCGGTGGCGGGGTCGGGCAGGGTCCACAGGATGTGCCGGGCGAAGACCACGTCGATGCTGGCGGGCTCGAACGGCGGCTCGCTGGCATCGGCCTGCTCGATCTGGACAGCCGCCCCGAAGGGGGCGGTCTTGGCCCGCGCCCGCGCGACCATCTCGCCGGAGAGGTCGATGCCGCGGACCTGGTGGCCGAGCTCGGCCGCCAGGACGCTCATGGTGCCCGTGCCGCAGGCCAGGTCGGCCACGACGGAGGGCTGCGTCGGCAGCCAGGTGCGCAGCAGGTCCTTCCAGGCGGCGCGGATGTCGGAGTCGAGCAGCCCGTGGTCGGGGTAGGTGTCGTAGTCGGCCGCGAAGTCGTCCCAGTAGGCACGGATCGCGTCGCGGTCGTTGCTGCGGAGGTCGTCGGTGCTCATCGCGTCCACCATAGGCTGGGCCCATGACGCACCTCGAGGTGACCGGCAGCGGCTCGGCCTCGGCCCCGCCGGACGTGGTCCGCATCCGGGCTGGTGTCCGCTGCGACGCCGACGACGTGGCGAGCGCCCTCGACGACGTGGCCGGCCGCTCCGCCGCGCTGTCGTCGGCCGCACGGGACCACGGGGTGGCCGCCGCCGACCTGCGGACGACCGGCACGGGCGTCCATCCGCGCCACGACCGCGAGGGGACCGCGGTCGTCGGCTACACGGCATACCAGAGCCTGTCGGTGACGGTCCGCGACCCGGGGCTCGTCGGGAGCCTCGTGGCGGCCTTCGCCGGAGCGGCCGGCAACGCGCTCACCATCGAGCACATCGGCCTCGAGCTGTCCGACCCGCAGCCGTTGCTGGCGCGGGCGCGCGAGGCCGCCTTCGCGGACGCCCGCCGCAAGGCCGAGCAGTATGCCGCGCTGGCCGGCCGCGAGCTCGGGAAGGTTGCACGGCTGTCCGACGTTGTGTCGGGTGGAGCCCAGCCACGGTTCGAGCTGATGGCGGGCAAAGCAGCCGACCTGGGGGTCGAGCTGGGCGAGAACTCGGTCACCGCGACGGTCGCGGTGCGATGGGAATGGAAGTGACATGGCGAGCACGACGCTGACGGCGGAGAACTTCGAGAAGACGATCCTCGAGGGCGGCACGGTCCTCGTGGACTTCTGGGCAGAGTGGTGCGGGCCGTGCAAGCGGTTCGAGCCGGTCTACGAGCAGGCGTCGGACGAGCACCCCGACATCGTCTTCGGCAAGGTCGACACCGAGGCCGAGCAGGCCCTCGCTGCCGCTGCCAACATCACCAGCATCCCCACGCTGATGGCGTTCCGCGACGGCATCCTCGTGTTCTCGCAGGCCGGGGCACTCCCGGCGCCGATGCTCAAGCAGGTCATCGGCCAGGTCGAGGCGCTCGACATGGATGCCGTCCGCGCCGACGTCGAGGCCCAGAAGGCCTCCACGTAGCCAGCACCCGGCGGGGGCGCGGCGCACCGGCCCCCGGCACTGCGCCACACTCGTCCCATGACGTCGTGGTCCATCCAGGCACTCGGGTGGGCAGGGTCCGCCCTGCTCATCTTCTCCCTCCTGCAGCAGCGGGTCCTTCGCTTCCGGCTGCTCAACCTCACGGCCAGCATCACGCTGGTGGTGTTCAACGCGCTGCTGCACGTGTGGCCCATGGTGGGCATGAACACCGTGACGGCCGGCATCAACATCTGGATGGTGACCAAGCTGCTGCGTGAACGCGGCGACGAGACGGTCTACGAGGTTGTGGGCGTGGGTCCCGACGAGGCGTACCTCCAGCACTTCCTCAAGGTGCAGGGCAAGGACATCCGCAAGTACTTCCCCCAGTTCGACGCGGGTGACCTGAGCGCCGGGCGCAGCGCCTACCTCATCGAGCGCGGCAACGAGACCGTCGGGGTGGTCGTCGTGCGGGATGCCGGCGACGGCGTCGCGCAGGTCGAGCTCGACTACGTGACGCCGCGGTTCCGCGACTTCTCCCCCGGCGAGTTCGTCTACCGCAGCTCGGGCCTGTTCCGCGGCAAGGGGATCCGGCGGATCGTCACGCCGCCCGGGATGGTCAACCCCTACTACCAGCGGCTGGGGTTCACCCAGGAGGGCGACCACTGGGTCGCCGACCTCCCCTGACCGGTGCTCACGCGGGTCTTTGATGGGTTGACCACGCCATGACGTGGTCAACCCATCAAAGACCTGGGTCTGGTTGGGGTCTGCGGCGCACGGTGAGGTAGAGCCGGTGGGCGGTCACCACGGCTGCCACCCAGGCCAGGCCCAGCGCCCACCCGGCAACCACGTCGGTGAGCCAGTGGTGGCCGAGGAACACCCGGCTGAGTCCCATCGTCACGACGAAGACCGCTCCGAGCAGCACGGTCGTCGCGCGTGCCCACGCGGGTTCGATCCGGCGGAGCAGCAGGTAGACGATGACGCCGGTCAGCACGGTCGCGTTGAGCGTGTGCCCGCTCGGAAAGCTGGGCGAGGTCTCGAAGGGTGGCACGGCGTCCGACGACGGCGGCCGCGAGCGACCGATGACCGCCTTGCCCGTGACGGTCATGGCCAGCGATCCGAGGGCGGCGATCACCATCAGCACCAACGGGGTCCGCGACCTCCACAGCACCACGAGCAGCAGCGTCACGAGGGTGGCGAGCACGGGCATGCCCACCGGCCCGCCGACGTCGGTGTACGTCGTGAGGGCATGGTCGAGCCCGGGCGAGCGCCAGGCGATGGCCTGGTCGAGCACGGGCCGGTCCAGGGCGGCGATGCCGTCGGACTCGGTCACCGCGTCGTAGACCTGCGCAGCGGCGGCCGTGAGCGCAACCGCCACCGCGCCGCCGACCAGGGCCGTCACGACGAGCACCAGGTGTGCGGCGCTCCACCGCGCCAACCCGGTCGCGTGTTCGACCACCCAGCCCGCGAGCCGGCGGCCCGCACGAGTTCGCCACTGGGTCAGGTCCCGGGACCCGATCCGCTCCTCGGCGGGGGTGTCGTCGCGCAGCATCGGGCCATCCTCGCAAAAGGTGCACGCCGGCATACGACCGTCTTGCCACCACGAAGGCCCGGTCGCGGACGACCGGGCCTCGTGGCTGAGACGTGTGTGCGAACACCGCGGTGGTGGAGGTGGCGGGAATTGAACCCGCGTCCATTGACGCCAAACCAGGACTTCTCCGGGTGCAGTGCGCTGTGGAGTTTCTCGGCCCCAGGGCTCGCGCGCACACGTTCCCTGACAGGCCCAGCCGAGTAAGAGTCCCACGCAGCCCCTCGACATGACTGCGCAGCAAGTTCTCTAGCTGACGCCAGACACTGAGACGAGAACTAGCTCAGGCTGACGGACTTTGGAGCTCGCTCAGGCGGCGAGGGCAAAGTCGGTGCGCTTGGAGTTGGCACCTATTGGTTTGCCGGGAGCGTTAACGAGATAACCCAGGCATCCTCGACCCGCTTCCCCTGAAATGCCGACCAATGTCGAAACCGATCACCCCCGTGCTCCTGCGAGTGCAGGGGTGTTCACACACACGCTGTTCAGTTGTGGTTGGAACTGTACCGTCCAACGCCGACCGGCCCCGAATCATTTCCGCGGCCGCGCGGGCCCCACGATGCGTCGGAGTCGACACGGCCGACGAACGGCGCTCCCCCGTCCCGCATCGCGGGCACCCCATCTCACCCTCCGGGATCTCACTAGGATCGACGGGACGCTGCCGTCCCGCGCCCCAGCCCCACCACCGGCTGATCCCCTGGAGGTCCCGTGTTCAGCAAAGTCCTCGTCGCCAACCGCGGTGAGATCGCCGTCCGAGCCTTCCGGGCAGCGACCGAGCTCGGCGCCAAGACCGTCGCGGTCTTCCCGTACGAAGACCGCAAGTCCGAGCACGTGCTCAAGGCCGACGAGGCGTACCAGATCGGCGACGAGGGCCACCCGGTCCGCGCCTACCTCGACCCCGAGGGCGTGGTCCGCACGGCGGTCGAGGCCGGGGCCGACGCGGTCTACCCGGGATACGGCTTCCTGTCGGAGAACCCCGACCTGGCCGAGGCCTGCGCCAAGGCCGGCATCACCTTCGTCGGGCCCCCCGCGTCGGTCCTCCACCTGACCGGCAACAAGGCCCGCGCCATCGCCGCCGCCAAGAAGGCCGGGCTGCCGACGCTCAACAGCGCCGAGCCCAGCACCGACGTCGACGAGCTCGTCAGGGGCGCCGAGGAGATCGGCTTCCCCGTGTTCGCCAAGGCCGTGGCCGGCGGTGGCGGACGCGGTATGCGGCGGGTCGAACGGCGCGAGGACCTGCGCGACGCCCTCGAGGCCTGCATGCGTGAGGCGGAGTCGGCGTTCGGCGACCCGACGGTGTTCCTCGAGGAGGCGGTGGTCAGCCCCCGGCACATCGAGGTCCAGATCCTCGCCGACGGAGCCGGCAACGTCGTCCACCTCTTCGAGCGCGACTGCTCGGTCCAGCGACGCCACCAGAAGGTCGTCGAGATCGCGCCCGCCCCGAACCTCGACCCGGAGCTGCGCGAGCGGATGTGTGCGCACGCCGTGGCCTTCGCGCGCGAGATCGGGTACGTCAACGCGGGCACCGTCGAGTTCCTGCTCGCGCCCGACGGGCGCTACGTGTTCATCGAGATGAACCCGCGCATCCAGGTCGAGCACACCGTCACCGAGGAGATCACCGACGTCGACCTGGTCGGCTCGCAGCTGCGCATCGCGAGCGGTGAGACGCTCGCCGACCTCGGCATCAGCCAGGAGACGCTGCAGATCCGTGGCGCGGCCCTCCAGTGCCGGATCACGACCGAGGACCCGGCCAACGAGTTCCGCCCCGACACCGGCCGGATCACGACCTACCGCTCCGCCGGTGGGGCCGGCGTGCGCCTCGACGGCGGCACCGTGTTCGTCGGCGCCGAGATCGGCGCGCACTTCGACTCGATGCTGGTCAAGCTCACCTGTCGCGGCCGCGACTTCCCGACGGCCGTGCGGCGGGCCAGGCGCGCGCTCGCGGAGTTCCGCATCCGCGGCGTCTCGACGAACATCCCGTTCCTCCAGGCGCTGCTGGAGGAACCCGACTTCCAGGCCGGGCGGCTGTCGACGGCCTTCATCGACGAGCGGCCCGGCATGCGGACCGCCCGGGTCCCCGCCGACCGCGGCACGAAGCTCCTGACCTACCTCGCCGACGTCACCGTCAACCAGCCGCACGGACCGGGTCGCAGCACCGTCTCGCCGCGCTCCAAGCTCCCCGCCCTCGACCTGTCCACTCCCCCGCCGCCGGGGGCCCGCGACCGGCTGCTGCGCCAGGGTCCGCAGGTCTTCGCCGACGAGCTCCGCGCCCAGGCCGCAGTGGGCGTCACCGAGACCACCTTCYGCGACGCCCACCAGTCCCTGCTCGCGACCCGGGTGCGCACCCGTGACCTCATGCACGTGGCGCCGTACGTCGCGCGGCTCACGCCGCAGCTCCTGTCCGTCGAGGCCTGGGGCGGTGCGACGTATGACGTGGCGCTCCGCTTCCTCTCCGAGGACCCGTGGGAGCGGCTGGCCCGCCTGCGCGAAGCGATGCCCAACCTGCCCCTCCAGATGCTGCTGCGCGGCCGCAACACGGTGGGCTACACGCCATACCCCACCGAGGTCACGGACACGTTCGTGCACGAGGCGGCCCGCACCGGCATCGACATCTTCCGGATCTTCGACGCCCTCAACGACGTCAGCCAGATGCGCCCGGCGATCGACGCGGTCCGCGACACCGGCACCGCGGTTGCCGAGGTCGCCCTCTGCTACACGGGCGACCTGACCAACCCGGGCGAGAAGCTCTACACCCTCGACTACTACCTGCGGCTCGCCGAGCAGATCGCCCAGGCCGGGGCGCACATCATCGCCATCAAGGACATGGCCGGCCTGTTGCGCGCGCCCGCAGCCCGCACCCTCGTCACGGCGCTGCGCGAGCGCTTCGACCAGCCCGTGCACCTGCACACGCACGACACGGCGGGTGGGCAGCTCGGCACCCTGCTCGCGGCCATCGACGCCGGGGTCGACGCCGTCGACGTCGCCAGCGCGGCCATGGCGGGCACCACGAGTCAGCCGCCGCTGTCGAGCCTCGTCGCCGCCACGGACGGGACGCCCCGGGCGACCGGGCTGGACCTCGCGGCCGTGGGCGACCTCGAGCCGTACTGGGAGGCCGTGCGCGCCCTCTACGCACCGTTCGAGTCGGGGCTGCCCTCACCGACCGGACGCGTCTACACGCACGAGATCCCGGGGGGCCAGCTGTCCAACCTGCGCCAGCAGGCGATCGCCCTCGGGCTCGGGGACCACTTCGAGGAGGTCGAGGACATGTACGCGGCCGCGAACCGCATCCTCGGCAACATCGTCAAGGTCACCCCCAGCAGCAAGGTCGTCGGCGACCTCGCCCTCGCCCTCGTCGGTGCCAAGGCCGACCCAGACGACTTCGAGGCCAACCCGACCCGGTACGACATCCCGGACTCGGTGATCGGCTTCCTGTCCGGCGAGCTGGGCGACCCACCCGGCGGCTGGCCCGAGCCCTTCCGCACCAAGGCCCTGCAGGGACGTGACGTCAAGCCCCGCGACACCGAGCTCTCCGCCGAGGACCGCGACGCGCTCGCGGCCGACCCCCGCCCGACGCTCAACCGGCTGCTGTTCCCCGGTCCCACCAAGGACTTCCTGCACTCCCGCGACGCGTTCTCCGACCTCGCCGTCCTGGGCACCCGCGAGTTCCTGCACGGCATTGAGGTCGGCTCGGAGCACGAGATCGACCTCGAGCCGGGCAAGCGCCTGCTCATCGGGCTCCAGTCGATCTCGGAGCCGGACGAGCGCGGACTGCGCACCGTCATGTTCACGATGGGCGGGCAGCTGCGGCCGGTCCAGGTGCGCGACGAGCGCGTCGCCGTCGACGTCAAGGCCGCCGAGAAGGCCGACCCGTCCGACAAGCGGCAGGTGGCCGCCCCCTTCGCGGGCGTCGTCAGCCTCGCGGTCGAGGAGGGTGCCAGCGTCGACGCCGGGGCCGTCGTGGCGACGATCGAGGCCATGAAGATGGAGGCCAACATCACCGCCGCCACCGCCGGGACCGTCTCGCGACTGGCCATCGGGTCGCAGCAGCAGGTGGAGGGTGGCGACCTGCTGCTCGTGCTCGCCTGAGCCCGACGAAAGGTCCTGACCTGCGCTTTTTCCCGATCGGAGTTACGGTCGAGGGGCAGGCAGGTCAAGAAGCGGCCCGACCCTGTGCGAAGTCAGATGCAGATTCCACCGCAATGAGGGAGACCCGACATGGGACTGACCGACAAGTTGGATAACGCCAAGGACGACGCCGCCGGTAAGGCCAAGGAAGCCACAGGCAAGGCCACCGACAACGAGCGCCTCGAGGCCGAGGGACGCGCCGACCAGACCGAAGCCGACCTGAAGCAGGCCGGCGAGAAGGTCAAGGACGCCTTCAAGGACTGAGCGCGGCACCCCCGCACGACGGCGGGCCGGTCACCTCTCGAGGTGACCGGCCCGCTCCGTTCCGCGCGGGGGGGTCGCGGTGTCTACCAGGAGCCGCCTGAGGACCCGCCGCCGCCTCCGCCGGAGAAGCCGCCGCCGCCGGAGAAGCCCGATCCGCCCGAGCTGCCGGGGGTGCTCGTGAAGGTGCCGCCCGCCGTGGTCGCGAACGAGTCCATGCCGTCGGCGATCCCACCGAACGAGCCGTAGCTGCCGCCGAGGTACCAGACCGGAGGCATGAGCGAGTGGCCTGCGGCCGCCGCCGCCGCGGCGACGCGCTCGAAGGTCGCGGCCCATTGCGAGGCCACGCCGAAGACGATCGCGTAGGGCAGGTAGCGGCTGAAGATGTCGTTGGCCTCCTCCCACTTGATCTGGTTGGCCTCGGCCGTGACGAGGTACTGCTTGAAGCCTTCGCTCTGCGCCAGCACCGCGCTGCCGTCGGCCGTCCGGGAGGCCATCCGCCGCCCGAGCAGGAACACGATGACGCCGGCGAGCACCGATCCCCCTGCCAGCACGATCCCCGGCGGCACGGGGACCGGCCCCACGGATCCCACCTCGAACAGCACGTGGCCCCAGCTGAACAGCACGAACAGGGGGCCGAAGACGAGCAGGCCGCCGAGGACCGCCCAGCTGCCCCGCTGGGCCGACGGCGACCGGCGGAACCAGCCCCGTTGCACGACCTCGTCGTACATCAGGCTCTGGACGCGGTCGAGCGTCGACTTGAAGTGGTTCTTGAGGCTGGACAGCATGACCGGCGACCCCGTCGAGAAGACCCCGGCGAGCAGGGCCTCCTCGTAGCGGTGGAGGGGCGTCGAGGCCTGGTCGGGCCCGGGGGTGGTCTGGGTGAGCCGCCAGTCGCTGCGCCCGAAGGACTTGTCGACCTCCTCCATGGTGAGGTAGCCGCGGACGGCGAGGTCGACCAGCGTGGCCGAGACGTCGATGGTGTTGGCGGTCTCGTCGATGACGGTGCCCACCAGTCCGGGCTGCACCCCAGCCGGCGGCGTGAACTGCACGGCGACGGTCCGGGGTCCCCCGCGCACCACCGTGGCGGCGTCGCCCGTGCCGGGGGTCAGCCCCGGGGTGAGGCCGGCGTACTGCTCGTCGCGTCCGCGCGTGTAGACGAGGGTGCCCATCAGTCCGGCGGCCAGCAGGGGCAGGGTCACCCCCGCGCCGAGAGCCAGCGCGCCGAGGGTCTTGGCCGTTTCCGACGTGACGACCTCGCCCGAGCCGTCCGACCCCGACACCCCGCCCTCGTGCAGGACGGGGTCGAGCGACCCCGGGAAGGCCGAGCGCGGCATCGAGGTCAGGATCGAGACGCCCTGGCCCGCGTCGACCGACGGGGTGCTGAACTGCGCGGTCGCGCCGGGCTTCGCCTCACAGCGGTCGGTCGACCCGAGCTCACCGCGGTAGCACTCGGCGCGGTCGCTGGGCTCCGGTGCCGTGACCGAGGCGCTGACGTTCTCGTAGCGCGAGGAGCTGCTGGAGTCGATGAGGTTGTAGTAGAACTCCGCGTGCGTGTCGAAGCCGTTGACGATCGACTCGAGCCGGTAGCGCACGACATAGCTCTGGGTGCCGGAGACGGTCTCGTCGGGCGAGCCGACACGGATCCGCGCGCTGGAGCCGCTCGAGGTCTCGGAGACGGACACGTCGGCCGGGGCTCCCGAGGGAGAGGTCGCCGAGACGTCGCTCATCGGGTACTCGCGGTAGCGGTCCGCGTCGTAGCCGGCGCGCACCGTGATGAACCGCTCGATGCCGTGCCGTTCCTCGCCGTCGGGGAAGTGCCAGGTGATGTTCTCGGCCACGTCCACCGAGCCGTCGGCGTTCACCGTGAAGTCGACGTGGAACGTGGTCGCGTAGTCCTCGCTGGACGACGCGAGGGCCACTCCCCCCGCGGCCACCCACGCCGCGAAGGCGAGCACGACCACGGCGGCCGCGCGGACGGCATACGGTCGCTGCCCCCGGTGACCGACCATGGCCTAGCGCTCGCCCCGCACGTGCAGCGCGCGCTGGGTGTCGCGGGTGTCCTGCCGCTCGCGCAGGGCCTGCCTCTTGTCGTACTGCTTCTTGCCCTTGGCGATCGCGATCTCGACCTTGGCCCGGCCGTCCTTGAAGTACAGCTGGAGCGGCACGATGGTGTGGCCGCTCTCGGACGACTTCTTCATGATCTTGGCGAGCTCGGCGCGGTGCAGCAGCAGCTTGCGACGTCGGCGAGGGGTGTGGTTGGTCCAGTTCCCGTTGACGTACTCGGGGATGTGCACGCCCTCGAGCCACAGCTCGTCGCCCCGCCAGGCCGCGTAGCCGTCGATGAGCGACGCCCGACCCTCGCGCAGGGACTTCACCTCGGTGCCCATGAGGACGAGGCCCGCCTCGAAGGTGTCCTCGATGAGGTAGTCGTGGCGCGCCTTGCGGTTGCTCGCCACCACCTTGCGACCCTGTTCCTTGGCCACTGCCTGGTTCCCTGTCCCGTCTGCGTGCTGGTACGCGGGCGTGCGCCCGTGCGGGCCAACGCTACCTGTCCCCTCGGGTGTTCCGGCGCGGGCGGGCTCACAGCCAGCGGCGCGGGTCCTTGGGTATGCCGTCCTCGTAGGTCTCGAAGTGCAGGTGGCAGCCAGTGGACGTGCCAGTGGTGCCGACGTAGCCGATGACCTCGCCCCGTGACACGTAGCCGCCGCGCACGGCGAACCGCTCCATGTGGTTGTAGGCCGTCACGAGGTCGACGCCGCGGTGGATGCCGTGGTCGATCTCGATGCGGTTGCCGTAGCCGCCGGCGCCGCCTGCGGAGATGATCCGGCCGGGGGCTGCCGCGCGGATCGCCGTGCCGCAGTTGGCCGCGTAGTCGCGACCGGCGTGCAGCCGCCAGTAGTGCAGGATCGGGTGGTAGCGCATGCCGAACTCGGACGAGATCCATCCGCTCGACGGCGCTGTCAGGAAGCCCTTGCCGGCCGAGCTCCTGGGGACCTTCTTGCCGGCCCTGCGCAGCGCAGCGGCGCGCTTGGCTGCGGCACGCTTGGCGGCCTTGGCCCGAGCGACCAGGACGGCCTGCAGCCGGGACTGCTCCTTCTGGGCGGCGGCGAGCTTCTTGGTCTCGCTGGCCTTCTGGGCCTTGAGGGCCTTGGACTGGGCGGCCTGCTGCACCGCGAGGGCGTCGAGCTTGGCCTTGGCTGCGGCGGCGTTGGCACGGGCCGTCGTGGCCTTGGCCAGCGCAGCCTCGGCGGCCTTCTTGGCGGCAGCGACCTCGGCCCGCAGGGCCTTGATGTGCGCCTCCTGGGCGACCGCCGCGGCCTGGGCGGTGGCGAGTCGGCTCAGGGACTGGTTCTGCACGTCCATGACCGACTCGGTCAATGCGATCCGGTTGGCGAAGTCGTCGGGGGTCGTCGCGCTGAGCGCCACGGACAGCTGGCCCATCCCCTGGTCCTGGTAGAGCTGCGAGGCGAACCGGGCCACGCGCTGGCGGCTGTCCGCGAGCTCGGTGCGGGTCTTGGCGAGCTCGTCGACGGCGCGCTCCTCGTTGGCCTGCGCCACCTCGAGCTTGACCGCCATGTCGTCGTTGTAGGCGTCGGCCTTCTCGAGGTCGACAGTGGCCTTGTCGAGGGCCGCCTGGGCGACGGGAAGGGCGGCCTGGGTGCGACGCAGTGCGATGTACGCGTCCTTGAGGCTGGCCGAGGTGTCCTCGAGCTCGTCCTTGAGGTTGTCGATCTCCTTGTCGACCTGCTTCTTGGCCTTCTTCGGGTCGTCGGCGCGAGGTGCGCCCTGGACGACCCCGGCCGTGCCGCCGGCGACGGCGGTGGGTGCCGCGGCGAGGGTGGACCCGACGAGCGCCAGGGAGCAGACCAGGGACAGACCGACGCCACGACGCCTCATCAGGTCACGTCGAAGGCGTCTGGGCGCGCTGGAGGGCGGGGGGATGGCGCTCATAGGCCTCATTGGTAACACAAACCACACCCGTTTCGTCGCATTCAGGCCGGACAATCGGCCACGACCTGACCAAACGGTCGAGGCGGCGGCGCATCCGCGCACCGACCGGCGTGGGGTGGCCGGGCGTCAGACGCGCAGGTAGCGGCGCAGCGTGGCCCAGGACGTCGTCACCGCGATGACGAGCATCAGCCCGGCGAGCCACGGGGAGATCGCCCAGACGTCGCCCACGCCCACGAGGGCCACGTCGGGCAGCTCGCGCCGGACGTACGGCACCACGACGAGGTCCATCGTGCTCCAGAGCAGGGCCACGGCCGCCGAGACACCGACGAGCGTGGCGAGCACGATCTCGAGGACGAACGGCAGCCGGATCGTGAAGTTCGACGCCCCCACGAGCTTCATGATCCCGGTCTCTCGACGCCTGGTGAACGCCGCCTGCCGGATGGTGGTGGCCATCAGCAGCACGGCGCAGATGATCATGATGGCGGCCAGCACCAGCGATGCGACCGTCACGCCGTTCATCACCTTGAACAGCTTGTCGAGGGTCTTCTGCTGGTCCTGCACCCGGCCGACGCCCGGAGCCCCCTGGAACGCGCTGACGACCACGTCGTACTTGGTCGGGTCGGACAGCTGGACGCGGTAGCTCTGCGGGATGTCGCCGACGCGGATGTTGCTGGCCAGCGGACTGTTGCGGAACTGCTCCTGGAACCGGTCGTAGGCCTGCTGCTCGGACTCGAAGTAGATGTTCTTGACCAGCGGCTTCATCTGCTCGAGCTGGGCCTTGAGCGCCGACCGCTGCTCATCGGTGACCGCCTTGCCGCCACAGTTCGCCTCGGCGGAGTCCTGGCCGCACATGAACACCGACACCTGGATCCGGTCGTACCAGTAGCCCTTGAGGGTGTCGACCTCGCGCTGCAGCAGCAACCCGAGGCCGAGCAGGTACAGCGAGACCGTGGTGACGAGCATGACCGACACCGCGATCGACAGGTTCCGGCGCAGGCCGGTCCAGATCTCGCTGAGGATGAACTGCAGTCGCATGGGGTGGAGTCTCTTCCGATGTCTCGGTCAGGTGCCTGGAGGTGGGAGTCGGGGCGGCTCAGCGGCCGCTGCCGTAGACGCCCTTGTTCTCGTCGCGGACGATGTGGCCGTTCTTGAGCTCGACGACGCGCTTGCGCAGCTGGTCGACGATGTCGTCGTCGTGCGTCGCCATGACGATCGTGGTGCCGGTGCGGTTGATCCGGTCGAGCAGCCGGACGATGTCCAGGGAGGTGGTCGGGTCGAGGTTGCCGGTCGGCTCGTCGCACAGCAGGATCGGCGGCTTGTTGACGAAGGCCCGGGCGATGGCGACGCGCTGCTGCTCACCACCGGACAGCTCGTGTGGCAGCCGCTTCTCCTTGCCCTCGAGGCCGACCATCTCGAGCGTCTCGGGCACGACCTGCCGGATCGCGTGGCCGGAGCGGCCGAGGACCTGCAGGGCGAACGCGACGTTCTGGTAGACGGTCTTGTTGGGGAGCAGCCGGAAGTCCTGGAAGACGGTGCCGATCTCGCGACGCAGCCTGGGCACCTTGCGCTGAGGCAGCTTTCCGACCTCCTGGCCGGCGACGAGGACCGTGCCCTGGGTGGCGCGTTCCTCCTTGAGGACCAGGCGCAGCAGCGTCGACTTGCCGGACCCGGAGGCCCCGACGACGAAGACGAACTCGCCACGCTCGACGTCGAGGGTGATGTCGCTCAGGGCCGGTCGGGTCGACCGGGGATAGACCTTGCTGACGTTCTCGAAGCGGATCATGCGCGGGGAGTGAGCCTTACGGGCGGGGGCGGGTGAACACGGCATACGACCGCGCGCGCAAGCACGCACGACGCACCCGAGGATAGGTCGGCAACCTTGGTATGGCGTGCAGCCGCCGGTTCTCGGCGTTGCGGGCGGCGTCAGCCGCCGAGCTTGGACTGCTCCTTGCGCCAGCGCACCCCGGCCTCGATGAAGCCGTCGATGTCGCCGTCGAAGACCGACGACGGGTTGCCCACCTCGTACTCCGTGCGCAGGTCCTTGACCATCTGGTACGGCTGCAGGACGTAGGAGCGCATCTGGTCGCCCCAGCTGGCCTTGACGTCGCCGGCCATCTCCTTGCGCTCTGCTGCCTCCTCGGCCTGGCGCTGGAGCAGCAGCCGCGACTGCAGGACGCGCAGGGCCGCTGCACGGTTCTGGATCTGCGACTTCTCGTTCTGCATCGAGACCACGATGCCGGTCGGGATGTGCGTCATGCGGACGGCGGAGTCGGTGGTGTTGACGCTCTGGCCGCCGGGACCGCTGGAGCGGAACACGTCGACCTTGATCTCGTTCTCGGGGATCTCGATGTGGTCCGTCTGCTCGATGAGCGGGATGACCTCGACCGCCGCGAAGCTCGTCTGGCGCCGCCCCTGGTTGTCGAACGGGCTGATCCGCACCAGCCGGTGAGTGCCGGCCTCGACCGACAGGTTGCCGAACGCGTAGGGCACGTTGACCTCGAAGGTCGCCGACTTCAGCCCGGCCTCCTCGGCGTAGGACGTGTCCATCACCTGGGTGGGGTAGCCGTGCCGCTCGGCCCAGCGCAGGTACATCCGCATGAGCATCTCGGCGAAGTCCGCGGCGTCGACTCCCCCGGCGCCGGAGCGGATGGTCACGACGGCCTCGCGGGAGTCGTACTCCCCCGAGAGCAGGGTGCGGACCTCGAGCTCGCCGACGGCCTTCTGGAGGGACACGAGCTCCTTCTCGGCCTCGGCCATCGTCTCGGGGTCTCCCCCGTCCTCGGTGCCCATCTCGACGAGTGTCTCGAGGTCGTCGATCCGCTGGTCCATGCCGGTCACGCGCTCGTACTCGTTGTTGGCCCGCGACAGCGCAGAGGTCACCTGCTGGGCAGCGTCCGGGTCGTCCCACAGGTCGGGGGCCGAGGCCTTCGCCTCCAGCTCCGTGATCTGCTGCTGGACAGCCGCCAGGTCCGTCACCTCACGCACGGAATCCATCGTCGCGCGGAGGTTCTTGATCTCTTGGGGAAAGTCGGTGGCCACGAGAGTCAACTCTATGGCACCGCGACAGACGGGTATGCCGCGTGGCCGGGCCACGCGGCATACCCGCCTCCCAGGCCAGGGTCAGACGACCAGGCCGAGGATGAGGACGAAGACCAGGCCGGAGATCGAGAGCAGGGTCTCCATGAGCGACCAGGTCTTGATGGTCTGGCCGACGCTGAGGCCGAAGTACTCCTTGACGAGCCAGAAGCCGGCGTCGTTGACGTGGGAGAAGAAGACCGAGCCGGCGCCGATGGCCAGCACGAGCAGCGACACCTCGTTGGTCGACATCCCCGCTGCGAGCGGGGCGAGGATGCCCGAGGCGGTGACGGTCGCGACAGTGGCCGAGCCCGTGGCGAGTCGGATGAGGACCGCCACGACCCACGCCAGCAGCAGGACGCTGAAGCCGGAGTCCTGCACCCAGTCCGCGACGAGGCCGCCGATGCCCGTGTCGACCAAGGTCTGCTTGAAGCCACCACCGGCAGCCACGATGAGCAGGATGCCCGCGATGGGCGGCAGGGACTTCTCGAGCGACGTCGCCAGCTCCTTGGTGCCCATGCCGGCGCCGCGGCCCAGGGTGAACATGCCGACGATGACGGCGATGAGCAGGGCGATGAGCGGCGTGCCGAGGAAGTCGAGGGCCTTGCGCACCGGGTTGTCCTCGGCGGCGAAGATGTCCGCGAGCGCCTTGCCCATCATCAGGGTGACTGGGGTGAGCACGGCGAACAGCGTGACGGCGAAGGTCGGGCGCTGCTTCACGTCGCCCTCGGTCTCGTGGGTCGCGAACAGCTCGGGAGCGGGGACGTCGACCCAGCGGGCTGCGAACCGGGCGAAGAAGGGGCCGGCGATCGCGATGGTCGGGAGCGCGACGAGCACGCCGAAGCCGAGGGTGATGCCGAGGTTGGCCTTGAGGGCGTCGATGGCGACGAGCGGGCCGGGGTGCGGGGGCACGAGGCCGTGCATCGCGGACAGGCCCGCGAGGGCCGGGATGCCGACCTTGACCAGGGACAGTCCGGAGCGCCGTGCCACGAGGAAGATGACCGGCATCAGCAGGACGAGGCCGATCTCGAAGAACATCGGCAGGCCGATCAGCGCGCCCACACCGGCCATCGCCCACGGGAGGGTGCGCGTCGAGGACCGGCCGACGATGGTGTCGACGATCTCGTCGGCGCCGCCGGAGTCGGCGAGCAGCTTGCCGAACATCGCACCGAGCGCGATCAGCGTGCCGACCCCTGCCGCCGTGGAGCCGAAGCCCTTGGTGAAGCTGGCGATGGTGGCATCCATCGCGACTCCGGCCACGGCACCCACGGTCAGGGAGCCCAGGGCCAGCCCGAGGAACGGGTGGATCTTGAAGTTGGTGATGAGGAAGACGATCACCGCGATGCCGATCAGCGCTGCCGGGATCAGGCGTGCGGCGGGGATGTCGGGGATCTCGGGGTCGGCCCCGAGGAGTCCCGTGGGCAGTGCGGACAGCACGGAGAGTGCGCTGGTGGTCATGAGGTGGCTCCTGCGAGGTGGGTGAGGGCGGTGACGGACTGCTCCACGAGCGCGTCCACGGGGTGGTCGAGGTCGATGGCGACGCCGGGTTCGTCGGCGGCCAGCGGCTCGAGGGTGCTGAACTGGGAGTCGACGAGGGCGGCGGGCATGAAGTGCCCTGGCCGGCCCGCCACGCGGGCGGCGACGACGTCGCGCTCTCCGTGCAGGTGCACGAAGGCCGTCTGCGGCGCCTGCGAGCTGAGGATGGTCCGGTAGCTGCGCTTGAGCGCGGAGCAGCTGACGACCCCGCCCTGCCCGGCGTGGGCGGCCAGCCAGGCGGCGATCGTCTCGAGCCAGGGGCGGCGGTCGTCGTCGTCCAGGGGGATGCCGGCCGACATCTTGGTGATGTTCTCGGGCGGGTGGAAGTCGTCCGCGTCCGCGAACGGGACGGCCAGCCGCTGGGCGAGGGCAGCGCCGACCGTGGTCTTGCCAGAGCCGGACACCCCCATCACCACGACGAGGGGTGGGTGTGTGGGGAGGTGCATGCTCCGTGACTCCTGTGTCCGGCTCGGGCGTCTCACCGTCGAGGCGCGACACCAGAGTGAAGCACTAGCACCTATTTATCAAGGGATTGGCGCAGATAAATCTGTTTTAATGCCTTATCGGTCTCGAAACGCCCGGTCTGTGGCACGCTGTGGCCATGTCCCGCGAACCGGCCACGGCCAGCCACGACGGCCTGCACGGCAGCGTCCTAGACGCCCTCGGCCAGGAGATCGTCTCCGGCGCGGCAGCCGTCGACTCGGTGCTGCGGATCGACCAGCTCGACGAGCGGTTCGGGGTGTCCCGCTCGGTGGTCCGTGAGGCGGTGCGCGTGCTGTCCTCGATGGGGCTCGTCGAGACCCGACGCCGCCTGGGGGTCCGCGTGCGGCCGCGCTCGGAGTGGAACGTCTTCGACCCACGCATCATCCGCTGGCGGCTGGCCGGTCCGGACCGCGAGGACCAGCTCGTGTCGCTCGGCGAGCTCCGGCGGGGGTTCGAGCCGGTGGCGGCCGGGCTGGCGGCCGGGCGCGCCACGGCCGAGCAGTGCGGGACCTTGGCCACGGCCGTCATGCAGATGACGGTGCACGCCAAGGCCGGTGACCTCGAGGCCTACCTCGCGGCGGACTCGCTCTTCCACCGCACGATGCTCGAGGCCTCCGGCAACGAGATGCTCGCGGCCCTCTCGACGGTCGTCACAGAGGTGCTGGCCGGGCGCACGCACCACGACCTCATGCCCTCGACCCCCAACCCGGTCGCCATCCGGCTCCACTCGGACGTGGCGCAGGCCATCGGCGCAGGCGACGCGCCCGCCGCCTCCGCCGCGATGGCGGCCATCATCGACGAGGCCAGCGACGCCGTGCGCGGGGCCAAGGACGACACCGGCGCCTGACCGCCCAGAGGACGACCGGGCGCCGGCCAGTCCCCTCAGAGCGTGCAGGTGTTGAGCAGGTCTCCCCCGGCCGGCCGCGGGTAGGTGCCGTCGGCAGGCGGCGGCGTGCCGGACTCGACCCACGCCGTGAGCGCGTCGAAGGCGCTGCGGGCGCAGGGCAACAGCGGGCGCAACCGGGTGGGGAACGCCGGGTAGAGGCCATCGGTGTGGGTGCCGTCCTCGACCAGGTAGTAGCGGTGCCTCTCCCCCGCACCGGCGTCGTCGACCAGGGCGTCGTAGACGTCGGAGTCCGTGGCCGGCGGCAGGAGGGTGTCCAGCGTGCCGTGGACCGTGATCATCGGCTTGCCGATCCTGCCGGTCAGCGAGATCGAGGCCACGGCGTCCTTGACCGACTGCGGCCGGGACGCGTAGTCGTAGTCGGCGTCGCAGCTCGGGGTGCCGCTGGCGCAGAAGGGGTTGCCGGCGTCGAGGTCGCCGTCCCACTGGGGGTCGAGCTCCTCGCGGTAGATCCGCTGGGTGAGGTCCCAGTACACGGTGTGGTGGAACGGCCACAGGAACTCCGAGCCGGGTGCGAAGCCCGCCGCGATCATGGCGTCGTGGGCGGCCTGGTCGGTGCCACCGGACGCGGCGTACCTCGGGTACTCCGTGAGCGCCGTCGGCAGGTAGGTCAGGAGGTTGGGGCCCTCGGCGCGGAACAGCGTCCCCTCCCAGTCGAGGCCGCCGTCGAACAGCTTCGGGTTGTTCTCGAGCTGCCAGCGGGTCAGGTAGCCACCGTTCGAGATGCCCGCCATGTAGGTGCGCTTGGCCTTCTTGCCGTAGGCCTGCTTCACGACCGCCTTGGCCGCCACCGTCAGCTGGGTGACGCGCCGGTGCCACTCCGCGATGGACCCACCAGGCACCGAGCCGTCGGCGTAGAACTTGGCGCCCATGTTGCCCTTGTCCGTCGACGCGAACGCGAACCCCTTGCTCAGCACCCAGTCGCCGATGATGAAGTCGTTCGCGTACTGGCCGCGCACGCCCGGCGCGCCGGTGACGACCAGCCCGCCGTTCCAGTCGTCCGGGATGCGGAGCACGAACTGGCTGTCGTGGTTCCAGCCGTTGTTGGTGTTGGTGGTCGAGGTGTCGGGGAAGTACCCGTCCACCTGCAGGCCTGGGACGCCGGTGGGGTTGACCGTGCCGGGAGCGTGCAGACCGTTCCAGTCGGACTGGTTGGTGTGGCCGCTCACCAGCGTGCCCGCCGTGGTGAGGTCGCCAAGGCAGGCAACCTTCTGCCGCTCGGCGCCGGGGACGGCGATCTCCGACTCCCCCGCGCAGTGGCCTGCAGGCTCGCTGGCGCTGGCGGGGCCGGCCGTGAGGAGAGCCCCGCCGAGGGCGAGGGCGGCAGCAGTGGCGAGGGCGGCGATCCGCCGGCGTGACGTCGTTGTCGGGCGCATGGTGGTCATGGTTCATCCGCGTCCGGTCCGAGCCAATGTGGACGCCTCACACAATGCAGGTATGCCGCGTGTGCGGCTCCGCGCCGAGGGCGACAACCCTTTGCCGGCCCCAGTCGCTTGTTGCGAGCATGATCACCTCAGCGCCCCTGCGGAAGCCGGTGTCGTGCCGGTTCAACCTGCACCACTCCTGGGAGTGGGCCCAGACCACCGACGGCCAGCGGTACATCCGCTGCGGCAAGTGCCTCAAGGAGAAGGACTCCGGGGCTGGCGGCATGTGGACCGCCGGCGTGGCCATGGGGGGCTTCGGCGGTGGCGGCGGTGGCGGAGGTGGGGGCGGCTGACCCGACTCAGTCGCAGCGGCTGCGACAGCAGACGCGCGCTCACGACGCGCCGGCGGTCCCCGACGGTTCAGGGGAGATCAGGAGTGGGGGCCGCCGGCTGCCGGAGCACGTCTCGGGTGATCTCGAGCTGGCCGCGGTGCTGGGCCAGCTCCTCGTAGACGTGCAGCAGCACCTCGCCCTGCGTGGCGTACCCGTCGCGAGGGTCGGGGTTCGCAGGCGGTGCACCCACGTCGCTGGCCGCGACCCACGCGGACAGGCTCCGACGGAGGCGATCCGTGTCCGCTGAGAGGTCGGCCACGCTGCCCGTGGCGGTGAACTCGCCCGTACGGTCTCGCGGGACGACCTCACCGAGGTTGGTCGTGGACGCCCAGGCGGCGCACATGCCGAGGCAGTGCGTCAGGATCGCGAACGGGCTGTTCGCGCCGGGCAGGTCCGGCCGGCGGTTGGCCAGGTCGTCGCCGAGGTCGACGACGATGTCGCGCATCGCCACCAGCGCCTCGTCGCAGAAGCGCAGGTAGGTGTCCTTGTCGATCATGGCTTGCCGGTCTCGAGCAGCCGCCGGAAACCGTCCTCGTCGAGGATCGGGCGACCCAGCTCGCGGGCCTTGTCCTCCTTGGTGCCGGCGTTCTCGCCGACGACCACGTAGTCGGTCTTCTTCGAGACCGAGCCCGACGCCTTGCCGCCACGCGACAGGATCGCCTCCTTGGCCGAGTCGCGGGAGAAGCCCTCGAGTGACCCGGTGACGACGACGGTCAGCCCCGCGAGGGTCTGCTCCACCGACTCGTCGCGCTCGTCCTGCATGAGCACGCCGTCGGCGGCCCACTGGTCGATGATCCGCAGGTGCCAGTCGTTGCCCTCGGCGTCGAACCACTCGCGCACCGCGTCGGCGATCACGCCACCGACGCCCTCGGCACCCGCGAGCTGCTCCTTGGTGGCCTCGCGGATCGCGGTCATCGACCCGAACTGCTGCGCCAGGGCACGGGCAGCCGTGGGTCCGACGTGGCGGATCGAGAGGGCGACGAGGACGCGCCAGAGCGGCTGCTGCTTGGCCTGCTCGAGGTTCTCGGTGAGGCGGATCCCGTTGGCGGACAGCACCTTCCCGTCGACGACGGCGTCCTCCGGGTCGGTCTTCTTGGCGGCCCGGGTGAAGAGCGGGACCGTCACCAGACGAGAACGCCCCGCCTCGCCGGCGAGGCCGAAGAGGCCGCTCTCGTCCTCGATCACCCCGGAGTCGAGGAGCGCGCCCGCGCCCTCCCAGCCCAGGGCCTCGATGTCGAACGCGCCGCGGCCGGCGAGACCAGCCAGCCGCTCCCTCAGCTGCGAAGGGCAGGTGCGGGAGTTCGGGCAGCGGATGTCCTTGTCGCCCTCCTTCTCGGGCGCCAGGGGCGTGCCACACGAAGGACACTCCGTGGGCATCACGAACGCGCGCTCGCTGCCGTCACGCAGGTCGACCACCGGCCCGAGGATCTCGGGGATGACGTCGCCGGCCTTTCGCAGCACCACCGTGTCGCCGATCAGCACGCCCTTGCGGCGGACCTCGTCGGCGTTGTGCAGCGTCGCCCGCTCGACCGTGGACCCCGCCACGACCACTGGCTCCATCACCCCGAACGGCGTCACCCGGCCGGTGCGGCCGACGTTGACGAGGATGTCGAGGAGCTTGGTGTTGACCTCCTCGGGCGGGTACTTGAAGGCGATGGCCCACCGGGGTGCGCGCGACGTCGAGCCCAGCCGGCGCTGCAGGCTTATCTCGTCGACCTTGATGACGATGCCGTCCAGCTCGTGCTCGACGCTGTGCCGCTCCTCGCCGTACTGGTCGATGAACTGCTGCACGGCCTCGATCGAGTCGAGCACGCGGTAGTGCGTCGAGATCGGCAGGCCCCACTCGCGGAACAGGTCGTAGGCCTGGGACTGGCGGGTCAGCTCGAAGCCCTCGCGCAGCCCGATGCCGTGCACCAGCATCCGCAGCCCGCGGCTCGCCGTGACGCGGGGGTCCTTCTGCCGCAGGGAGCCTGCGGCGGTGTTGCGCGGGTTGGCATAGGGCGCCTTGCCGGCCTCGACCAGGCTCGCGTTGAGGTCGCCGAACGCCTCGACCGGGAAGTAGACCTCACCGCGGACCTCGACACGGGCGGGGTGGTCCGACCCGGCGAGCTGGTGCGGGATGCCCTCGATCGTCTTGACGTTGTTGGTGACGTCCTCGCCCGTGCGGCCATCGCCTCGGGTGAGCGCCCGGACCAGCCGCCCCTGCTCGTAGAGCAGGTTGACGGCCAGCCCGTCGATCTTGAGCTCACACAGGTAGTGGTAGTCGGCCGAGCCCGCGTCGCGGGCCACGCGTGCGGCCCATGCCGCGAGCTCCTCGGGAGAGAAGCAGTTGTCGAGGGAGAGCATGCGCTCGAGGTGGTCGACCGCCGTGAAGTCCGTGGAGAAGACCGCGCCACCGACCTGCTGGGTCGGGCTCTCAGGGGTGCGCAGCTCGGGGAACTCCTCCTCCAGCGCGTTGAGCCTGCGGATCAGGGCGTCGTAGTCGCCGTCGCTGATCGTCGGGGCATCCTTGACGTGGTAGGCGAACTGGGCCGCCGTGGCCTGCTCGGCCAGGTCCGCCCACTCGTGCCGAGCAGCCTCGGTGGCGGGGGCGGGAGCCTCGTCGGCGTCGGGTCCGGGTGCGGTCGTCGAGTCGTTCTCGGTCACGGGCCCATCCTGCCGCACGCCCCTGACGGCGCCCCCCGCAGCGCCGGCGGCGCGGTGCGCCATCACGCCCGCCGGCGGCTGCACCCGCCTCGGGTGGCGACCACCCAGCATACCGGAACCCGTAGCCAAACCGCCCACCCACCGGAGAGGATGGCGGGAAACCAGCCCCCCAGCGCCCGAGGAGCCTGCGTCATGACGAATCTCGCCACCAACCTGGTGACCACGGCCACCGAGAAGCCGGACCGGGCCGCCATCAAGTTCATGGGCAACGACCTCAGCTACGCCCAGATCCACGGCCTCGCGGCCAAGGTCGCCGGGCAGCTCCGTGCCGCCGGAGTCGAGCCCGGCGACCGGGTGGCGATCATCCTGCCCAACGTCCCCGCCTTCCCCGTCGTGTTCTTCGGGTCGCTGCTCGCGGGCGCGATCGTCGTGCCGATGAACCCGCTGCTGAAGTCCGGCGAGATCGACTTCTTCTTCACCAACTCCGGGGCCAAGGTGGCCTTCGTCTGGCCGGACTTCGTCGAGGAGGCCACCAAGGGGGCCGAGAACTCCGGGACCCGGATCGTGCCCTGCGGCCCGATGGGACCGGTCGACGGTGCGCTCGAGGACGGCGACCCGATCGCCGAGCCGACGCCCCGCGAGGACGACGACACGGCCATCGTGCTCTACACCTCGGGCACCACGGGCCGCCCCAAGGGCGCCGAGCTCACGCACCGCAACGTGCACCTCAACGCCTACCGGTCGGCCGTCGACATCCAGAACACCCGACCCGACGACGTCATCATGGGCTGCCTGCCGCTGTTCCACGTGTTCGGCCTCGTGGTCGGCCTCAACGCCGCCGTGATCGCCGGTGCCGCGCTCGCGCTGATCCCCCGGTTCGACCCCGCCGAGGCGATCAAGGTCATCGGCAACGAGAAGGTCTCCATCTTCATGGGTGTCCCGACGATGTACGCCGCGATCCTCAACCACCCCGACTCCGACGCCCTCGACGCCTCGTCCCTGCGCACCTGTTGCTCGGGTGGGTCGGCGATGCCGCTGGAGGTCATGCGGTCGTTCGAGGAGAAGTTCGGCTGCATGATCCTCGAGGGCTACGGCCTGTCCGAGACCTCACCCGTCGCGTCGTTCAACATGCCCGACCGCGAGCGCAAGCCCGGCACCATAGGCGTCGCGATCCCCGGCTGCGAGATGAAGCTCGTCGACCTCGACGGCAACGACGTCCCCGCCGGTGAGGGCGTCGGCGAGATCGCGATCCGTGGCGACAACGTCATGAAGGGGTACTGGCAGAACCCCGAGGCGACCGCCGAGGCCATCCCTGACGGCTGGTTCCGCACCGGCGACCTGGCGACCGTCGACGACGAGGGCTACTTCACCATCGTCGACCGCAAGAAGGACATGATCCTGCGCGGTGGCATGAACGTGTACCCGCGGGAGGTCGAGGAGGTGCTGTACACGCACCCCGACGTGCTCGAGGCGGCCGTCGTGGCGGTGCCCGACGACCTGCTGGGCGAGGACGTCGGCGCGGCCGTGGCCCTGCGCCCCGGCGCCACTGCGACGCTCGAGGACATCCAGGCGTTCGTCAAGGAGAAGATCGCGGCGTACAAGTACCCGCGTCACGTGTGGCAGGTCGACGAGCTGCCCAAGGGCCCGACGGGCAAGATCCTGCGCCGCGAGGTGCGCAAGCCGGCCGACGCCTGACGCACCACGAGGTCAAGCCGTCGCGGGTGACTTGGTGCGCCGCGCCGGCAGACCGATCACCACCGCCGACACCAGCACGATCCCGGCACCGAGCAGCTGCGGCCAGGCGAGGTGCTCGTCGAGGACCAGCACGCCCAGCAGCACGGACACGACGGGGATCAGGTAGGTCACCGTGGTGCTCACGGTCGCGCCGGCACCACGCACGACGTCGAACTGGAGCATGTAGGCCAGCCCGGTGCCGACGACGCCCAGGGCGAGGACGCAGAGCAGCGGCAGCAGGGCCCCGCCGCCGTCGAGATCGGTGTGCCCGCTCCACGGCGCGGCGTGGACGTCGCGGGTCAGCAGCCACCAGACGAGCATGACCGGAACCATGAGCACCGAGCCGACCAGGAGCAGCGCCGTCGGCATCGAGAGCCCGCCGAGGTCGGCGGCGCCGAGGAACCGCCGGTTGTAGGTCCAGCCCAGCCCGTAGCTCGCGCCCGCGACCAGGGTCATGCCGAACCCGAGCAGGTCGGGGCGACCCGCCGACTCCCAGGGCTGCATGATGACGACGACCCCGGCGAAGCCGATGAGCACGGCGGCCAGCTTGCGCGGCGAGAGCCGGTCGGACGGCAGGAGCACCAGGGCGAAGAGCACGGCCACAAGTGGGGTCGTGGCGTTGCCGATCCCCGCGAGGGCCGAGGAGACCCGCTCCTCACCGGCCGCGAACAGGCTGAACGGGAGGGCCGTCAGGAAGACGCCCGAGACGGTCAGGTGGGCCCAGGTGCGGCGCTCCCGCGGCAGGCGGCCACCGGTGAGCGCGAGCAGCGCGACCAGCGTCGCGGTGCCCGCGAAGATCCGCAGCCCGGAGATCTGCAGGGGCGCCATGGTGCGCAGCCCGACCTTCATGAGCAGGAAGCTCGAGCCCCAGATGAAGGCGAGCAGGACGTACTTGGCCTGCCAGGGCACCCGGGTCGCCGGCGCGCCGGGCAGTACGGCCTGGCCAGTGGCGGTGGGCGCGGCGGCAGTGACGGAGGAGCTGGCGGCGACTCTGTTGCTCATGCTGGACACGGGTGGGTCAACTCTCGGCTCGCTGCGACCATTCCGCGGCCACGTCGACCGCTGACTGTAGAACGCGCCGGGCCCCCTCGGGTGTGAGTCCGGGCAGGCCGCAGGCGGGCGTGGCGGTGATGTCGGCCAGGCCCTGGGGCGACATCCCGGCGTCGCTCCACCCCCGGACCACGAGGTCGGTGGCCCCGCGCACGGTGCCGCTGCCGTCGGTGGGCAGGCACCCGGCATACAGCTGCACACCGGCCTCGACGGTGGCCGCGATCGACTCCCAGCGGGCGGGGCCCAGGGCGGTGACGTCGAGCGCCACCGCACCGACGCCCGTGGCCCGCAGGAGCGGCAGCGGTATGGCGGGGTCACAGCAGTGCACGACCGTCACCGCTCCCTCGGGCGCGGCGGCGAGGACGTCCCGGAGGCCGTTCATGGCGGTCTGGGGGTCGACGGCACGCAGGTGGCCGTAGCCCGATGCGGTGGGCAGCCGCCCGGCGAGGACAGCGGGCAGGGACGGCTCGTCGACCTGCACGACGAGAGAGGCCCCCGGGACCAGGCGCTGCACCTCGGCCACGTGGCGGCGCACCCCCTCGGCCAGCGACCCGACGAGGTCGCGCAGGGCTCCCTGGTCGGCGACGGCCTTGTCGCCGCGGTTGAGCTCGATGCCGGCCGCGAGGGTCCACGGGCCCGTCACCTGCACCTTGAGGTCGCCGGTGTAACCGTCGAACGCCTCGGCGAGCTCGTCGAGGTCCTCGTGCCAGAAGGCCGAGGTGCGGGCGGAGTCGCGTCCGGGGCGGTCGACGAACCGCCACCCGCCGGGCTGGAGGTCGACGTGGAGGTCGACGAGCAGGGCGGCGGTGCGACCGACCATGTCGGCGCCGGGGCCGCGGGCGGGCAGCTCGGGCAGGAACGGCAGGTGGCCGTCACCGAGGAGGTCGCGGACGACCCGAAGGGACTCGCGGATGTCGGTGCCGGGCAGGGATCCGATGCCAGTTGCGCGAGCCACGTCCCGAGCGTAGCCAGTGGCACCGACAGGTCGTCAGCCGAGGTGCTCGGCCACGAGTCGCCGCGGGGCCACGCAGCGCCAGGCATCCTCGACGACCTGCTCGACCCGCGCCCAGTCCACGTCGGGGACGTCGACCCAGACGCCGACCCAGCCGCGGGTGCCGACGTACGGTGGCCGGAAGTAGCGCTCCGGCGCGTCGGCCACGAGCTGCGCCTGCGCCCCGTCGGGTGCTGCCGCCCAGAAGGCGACCCTGTCGTCGTGGTGGTGGTCGGCGCACATCACGAACGACCTGCGCCCACCGGCGAACCACGTCGCCTCGCCGTGCGAGAGGCGTTCCTCGGTGCCCGGGAAGGAGAGGCAGAGCGCCCGCACGCGGGCCAGGGGCGACCCGTCACGAATCTCCCTGTCCGGCAAGGGGATCAGCGCTCGAGCCAGCTCGACGCGATGGTGGCCGAGCCGACCACGCGTGTCCCGTCGTAGAGCACCACGGACTGGCCGGGGGCCACGCCACGCAGCCGCGAGGACAGTCGGACCTCGACGTCGTCGCCGCTCGCCCACGCGGTGGCAGGGACCTCCTCGCCGTGGGCCCTCACCTGAGCCCCCACCGCGACGACGCCTTCGGGCGGCTCGCCGCACCAGCGGGCGTGGTCGCCGCGAATCGCGTTGACCCCCAACAGGTCTGACGTGCCGATCGTGACCCGGTTGCGGGACGCGTCGACGTCCACGACGTACCGCGGGGAGCCGTCGAGCGAGGAGCGGTCCAGTCCGAGTCCCCGTCGCTGGCCGACCGTGTAGGCGTAGGCGCCCGTGTGGGCGCCCACGACCTCGCCGGACTCGGCGTCGACGATGTCACCGGGCTGCTCCCCCAGCCGTTCGGCGAGCCACCCCTTGGTGTCGCCGTCGGCGATGAAGCAGATGTCATAGGAGTCGGGCTTGCTCGCGACGTAGAACCCGCGCTCGCGCGCCTCGTCGCGGATCTGCGGCTTGGTCGTGTCGCCCAGCGGGAAGAAGGCCCGCGCGAGCTGGTCCGTGTCCAGGACCCCGAGGACGTAGGACTGGTCCTTGGCGCTGTCGACCGCGCGGTGCAGCTCGCGGGCGCCGTCGCCGCGCTCGACCACCTGCGCGTAGTGACCGGTCGCGACGGCGTCGAAGCCGAGCGCGAGCGCCTTGTCGAGCAGCGCCGAGAACTTGATCTTCTCGTTGCAGCGCAGGCACGGGTTGGGGGTGCGGC
The DNA here is from genome assembly GCF_056403935.1 of Pedococcus sp. P2_E4. Classification (NCBI taxonomy): domain Bacteria; kingdom Bacillati; phylum Actinomycetota; class Actinomycetes; order Micrococcales; family Intrasporangiaceae; genus Pedococcus; species Pedococcus sp. P2_E4. The sequence goes on from NZ_JBFUEO010000004.1 coordinate 123,957, forward strand.
CCGCGCGGTACTCGGCGACGAAGTCATCCATCACGTCGGCCCGGAACCGAGCCGCCATGTCCCAGACATAGAACGGGATGCCGAGCATGTCCGCAACGCGTCGGGCGTCGCCGGCGTCCTCGATCGTGCAGCAACCTCGGGCCGACTCGCGCAATGTGGCCGCACTCTGCGACAGGGCCAGGTGCACCCCGACGACCTCGTGTCCCGCGTCGACCATGCGACCCGCCGCGACCGCGGAGTCGACCCCGCCGGACATCGCTGCGACGACGCGCATCAGCCCGTCCACCCGCTGGCCCGCCGCGCCCGCTCGATCGCCGCCGGCAGCGCCCCGAGGACCGCGTCGACGTCGGCGTCGGTCGAGGTGTGGCCCAGAGTGAGCCGCAGGGCACCGCGGGCCGAGGCCTCCGGGATGCCCATGGCGAGGAGCACGTGGGACGGCTGCGGCACCCCGGCCTGGCACGCGGAGCCGGTGGAGCACTCGACGCCTGCGGCGTCGAGGAGATAGAGCAGCGAGTCCCCCTCGCACCCGGGCACGAGCAGGTGGGCGTTGCCGGGCAGCCGCCGTATGCCGTCGCCGGCCTCCCACGCGCCAGTCACCGTGATGTCGTAGCCGAGGTCGAGCGCGGAGCGGATGAGCCTGTCGCGCAGGGCGGTCAGCCGCACCGTCTCGGACTCGAGCGTGCGGACGGACTCCTCGACCGCGACCGCGAAGGCGCGTACGGCCGGGACGTCGAGCGTCCCGCTGCGGACCTGGCGCTCCTGACCGCCACCGAAGCTGAGCGGCACCAGCACGGCGTCACGGCGGACGAACAGGGCTCCGACGCCGAGCGGTCCGCCCACCTTGTGGGCGGTGACCGTCATCAGGTCGGCGCCCGAGGCGGTGAAGTCGACGGGCAGGTGGCCCGCGGCCTGCACGGCGTCGGTGTGGAACGGGATGCCGAACTCGTGGGCCACGGCCGCGAGCTCGGCCACGGGCTGCACCGTCCCGACCTCGTTGTTGGCCCACATCACGCTCACGAGGGCGACCGAGTCGGGGTCCTCCTCGATCGCGGCCCGGACCGCCGCAACACCCACGACGCCGGCCGCGTCGGGTTCGACCCAGCTGACCTTGGCGCCCTCGTGGGTGACCAGGTGCTCCACGCAGTCGAGGACCGCGTGGTGCTCGATCGCGCTCACGACGATCCGCACGCGGGCCGGGTCCGACTCGCGGCGGGCGAAGAAGGTGCCGGCGACGGCGAGGTTGTCGGACTCGGTGCCGCCCGAGGTGAAGACCACCTCGGACGGGCGTGCGCCGAGGGCCTTGGCCAGCCGCTCGCGGGCCTCCTCGACGACGCGGCGAGCCATGCGGCCGGAGGTGTGCAGCGAGGACGCGTTGCCCGTGACCGCGAGTTGCTCGGTCATCGCCGCGATCGCCGATGGGAGCATCGGCGTGGTGGCGGCGTGGTCGAGGTAGGCGGTCACCCGGAAAGTTTACGCGTCCACTACTCAACCTTCAGTGTCAGTGTGGCGTTGGGTACGTCAGCGACCGCACGGCTGGCGCGGCGACGGAGTCCATGAGCAGGTGACGTCAGGGAGGGGGCACGGTGCGCACGAAGGACGAAGACGCGTTCGAGTGGTTCGCCAGTCGGGTGCTGCCGCGCCTGTTGCGGACGGCATGGCTGCTCACCGGTGACGCCGGGCAGGCCGAGGACGCAGCGCAGGAGGCGCTCGTGCGGCTCTACGGCGTGTGGCCGAGGGTTCGGTACGAGGAGCCGGAGCCGTACGTCCTGCGCATCCTGCGCAACGTCGTGGTCAGCACCTGGCGCAAGGACCGCCGGCTCGTGCTCGTCGAGGAGGTGCGTGAGGGAGGCTCGGCGACGCCCACCGCCGACCGTGGCGGTACGGCCGGCGCCGTGGCGGACCGCCTGGACCTCGTCCGCGCCCTGCAGTCGCTGCCCGCCCGTGAGCGCGAGGTCGTGGTCCTGCGGCACTACGCGGACCTGTCCGAACGCGCTGTCGCCGAGGCCCTGGGGGTGTCCGTGGGCACGGTGAAGAGCTCGTCGTCCCGGGGCCTCGAGCGGCTCCGCACCCTCATGTCCGACCAGGGAGAAGCCCATGTCCGGTGACCTCGACGTCCTCGAGCTGCTGCGCACCGAGGCTGCCCCCACGATGCACGTCGACCTCGACGCCGTCCTCGCCGAGGGCCGGCGCAGGCAGAACCGCCGCACCGCGCGGTGGCTGGCGGCGGGAGCTGCGGCTGCCGCTGCGGCCGCGGTGGTGGCTGTCGTGGTCGCGCAGTCCCCCACCGACGGGCGCACCGCGCCCCCGGCCGGCAGCTCCACGCGGGGCGGCAGCGGGGTCACTACCGGCCCCGTCCAGACCCACGACCCGCGGGTCACGTGGCAGCCGAACCAGCCGGACCTGTCCGGCTCCGCGACGCTCACCGCTCCCGGCGGGTCGTATGCCGTCACCGTCGCCGACGGCGTGCTGTCGGTGGTCGTCACCCGCGACGGTGCAGAGGCCGAGCCGGCGAAGGCCGCGTTGCACGTCGCAGGCGCGGCGTGGCGGGTCGTCGACGGGACCGCCGGATCCCGTGTCGTGGTCGGGGTGGCCCCGGCTGGCGCCACCCAGATCACGTACCTCCCCGTGGCTGGTGAGGCCGTCCGACCGCACCAGGTGAGCACCGCGCCCGCCGGTGACTTCACGGCATACCTGCTCACGTTCACCGATCCGCCGCCCACGGCCACGGTCGCCGCCGACGTGGGCTGGCGGTTCCCCGGCGACACCACCACCCGCTGGACCCTGGTCATCGAGGGGCAACAGCCGGACTCCGTCGGGCTCGGGGTGAGCATGGCGGGCGAGGCGGCCACGCCGCTGACACCCGACGGCTTCACCCGGACGGGGCCACCGACCGGGGCCACGGCGGCCGAGAGCGTCGTCGTGCAGATCCTGAGGGACAGCGCCCGTGTGGGCACCCCGGTCCTGGCACAGCTGCAGGCCGACGTGGTCGTCACGGACCCCGGGGGCCTGGTGGCGACGCTGTCCGGGGCCGACCCCGAGACGGCCATCGGCTACGGCACCTTCCAGGTCAAGGGCGGCCCCACCATCCTCTGGGGGGTGCTGCCCCTCGGCGCGACCAGCGTGACCCCGCACCTCGAGGGCGGCGCCAGGGCAGGCGTCCCCGTCATGCAGGTCATGAGCAGCGGCGGCACGGCGTTCGCCGTCATGGTGCAGGGGACCCCCGACCAGGTGACCGGGCTCGACGCCACCCTCGGGGGAGGCCGCGGCAGCATCGGCGTCCTCCAGTAGCCCGAGCCCGGGACAGAGCCGCCGGACCGCCCCACGGCGCCCCGCCACGCCTGAATCCTGACCATTCCCTTACCAACCCCCGCGTAACCGGTGCTGCCACCTGTCGTTGTGCAGGTCACACGGGTCGTCGCCGACGGCCCCCGTTTCGAGCCGGGGAACTGGAAGGGAAGACATGCGAACCGTGAAGAGAAACCGGGTCGCGATGATTGCCGGGGCCGCCACCGCCGCCCTTGCGACCGTCGCACTCGCCACCCCCGCGTCAGCAGGCCTGCTGCCGACCGGCAAGACCCTCGCGCCCGTGCAGCCATGGCTGAGCCAGCAGCTGAGCGTCCTCAAGGTGGCCACTCCCACGACCGTCCTCGTGCACGGCACCGACACCGCGGCTGCCAGCAAGGCAGTCTCCGCGGCAGGCCTGACGAAGGTCACGACGTTCGACAAGATCGGCGTCGTCGTCGCGACCGGTCTGCCCGCCCAGGTCCAGGCCGTGCGCGCCCAGCCCGGTGTCACGTACGTCGAGGGCAACGCCCCCATCACGATGCTCCTCTCCACCTCGAACAAGGCGACCCGTGGCGACGAGGCCCGCTCCACCCTCACCGGCGCCGACGGCACCTCGCTGGACGGCAAAGGCGTCAGCGTCGCGGTCATCGACTCCGGCGTCGACCCGACCCACCCCTTCCTGCAGAACGCGAACGGCACCAGCGCCGTCGTCAAGAACCTCAAGATGGTGTGCGAGCCGCTGACCGAGGCCACCTGCGCCCCGGTCGACGCCGGCTCAGCCGACACCGACCTCGTGTCCGGCGGCGGTCACGGCATGCACGTCAACGGCATCGTCGCCGGGCGCGACGTCACCCTCTCCGACGGCACGAAGATGCACGGTGCCGCGCCCGGGTCGAGCCTGGTGAGCATCAGCACCGGCGCCGTCCTGTTCATCATCGGTGCCGACGCAGCACTCAACTGGGTGCTCGAGCACCACGCCGCTCCCTGTGGCGCCGGCGTCCCGGCAAGCACCTGCCCGCCGATCAAGGTGACGAGCAACTCCTACGGACCCAGCGGTGGCGGGTCCCTCGACCCGAACTCCGCGACGGTCAAGCTGCAGCGCGCACTCGTCAAGGAGGGCGTGGTGACGGTCTGGGCCAACGGCAACGACGGTGGCGACGGCTCCGAGTCGCTGTCCAACCCCCCGGGCATGGACCCGACCCCCGGCATCATCTCGGTCGCGTCCTACTTCGACCAGGACACCGGCACCCGTGACGGGACGGTCTCGGACTTCTCGAGCCGTGGCAAGCGTGGCGTGCTCTCGACCTACCCGGACATCTCGGCGCCCGGCGAGAACATCACCAGCTCGTGCCGCGTCTACCTGCCGATCTGCTCGACGGGTCTCGACCCGCAGGAGGGTGGCGACTACAACACCATCAGCGGCACGTCGATGGCCACGCCGCACATCTCGGGCATCGTCGCGCAGCTGTTCCAGGCCAACCCGTCCGCGACCCCGGCCCAGATCGAGGCCGCGCTCGAGACGACGGCCTACAAGTACACCAACGGTGCCGCCTACGAGGGCGGCGACCCCAACGGCACCACCAGCTTCGACAAGGGCCACGGCCTGGTCGACGTCGTGGCTGCCGCCAACGCCATCCGCTGAGCAGCCCAGCGGACTGGACGCGACGTCCCGGACCCGTGAGGGGGTTCCGGGGCGTCGTCGTGTCAGGACTGCGGGTTTGCCGCCCGACGCACGAGCGCCCCGGACCAGAAATGGTCCGGGGCGCTCGTTGCGGGTACCGCTGGTGTCAGCCCTTGGCCGCCTTGACCGCCTCGGTGGCCTGCGGGAGGACGGTGAACAGGTCTCCCACGACCCCGAAGTCGACGAGCTCGAAGATCGGGGCCTCCTCGTCCTTGTTGATCGCGACGATCGTCTTGGACGTCTGCATGCCGGCGCGGTGCTGGATGGCACCGGAGATGCCACACGCGACGTACAGCTGCGGCGACACCTGCTTGCCGGTCTGGCCGACCTGCGAGGTGTGCGGGTACCAACCGGCGTCGACGGCGGCACGCGAGGCGCCCACCGCAGCACCGAGGGAGTCGGCGAAGTCCTCGACCTTGGAGAAGTCGCCGCCAGTGCCACGACCACCGGACACCACGATCGCGGCCTCGGTGAGCTCCGGACGGCCGGTGGCCTCCTTGGGCTTGGACTCGGTGACCTTGGCGCCCTTGGCACCCTCGGAGATGGTCGGCTCGAACACCTCGTCGGCAGCCGCACCAGCAGCCTCCTCGGGGGCCGCCGAGTTGGGCTTGACGGTCACGACAGGGGTGCCCTTGGTGACCGTCGACTTCACGCTGTACGACCCGGCGAAGACGGACTGGGTGGTGGACACGCCACCGCCCTCACCCGCCTGCACGTCGACGGCGTCGGTGATCAGGCCCGACCCGGTCTTGATCGCCAGCCGTGCCGCGATCTCCTTGCCGGCCGAGTTGCTCGGGATGAGCACGGCAGCGGCAGAGGTCTTCTCGACGAGCTGCGCGAGCAGCTCGGCCTGCGGGGCCACGAGGTAGTCGGTGACGTCGGCGTCCTCGACGCGGTAGACCTTCTCCGCGCCGTACCTGGCCAGCGTCTCCTTGGCTGCGTCGAACCCGCTGCCGACGAAGACGGCGCTGGGCTCGCCGAGGCGGCGGGCGATGGTGAGCAGTTCGGACGTGGTCTTGCGAACGGTGCCGTTCGCGTGGTCGACCAGAACAAGTACTTCAGCCATGAGTGTGGTTCCTCTTTCTGTTGGTCCTACGCAGCGGTTCTCGCCGGCTCAGATGAACTTCTGCGCGGACAGGAACTCCGCGAGCTTGGTGCCGCCGTCGCCCTCGTCGGTGACGATCTGGCCCTGCTCGCGCGGGGGACGCTTGGTGAACGACTCGACCTTGGTCCAGGCGGCGTCGAGGCCGACCTGGGAGGCGTCGACGCCGAGGTCGGCGAGCGCCCACTGCTCGACCGGCTTCTTCTTCGCGGCCATGATCCCCTTGAACGAGGGGTAGCGCGGCTCGTTGATCTGGTCGGTCACCGACACGAGCGCAGGCAGGCTGGCGACGATGGTCTCGGACGCGGCGTCGCCGTCGCGGCGGGCCGTGACGGTGCCTCCCTCGACGGTCAGCTCGGAGGCGAAGGTCACCTGGGGCAGGCCGAGGCGCTCGGCCAGCATCGCCGGGACGACGCTCATCGTGCCGTCGGTGGACGCCATGCCGGTGATCACGAGGTCGGGGGTGCCGACCTTCTTGATCGCCTCGGCGAGGACCAGCGAGGTCGCCACGGCGTCGGAGCCGTGGATCGCGTCGTCCTTGACGTGGACCGCCTTGTCGGCGCCCATCTGGAGGGCCTTCTTCAGTGCGTCGGCAGCCTGGTCGGGGCCGATGGTCACGACGGTGACCTCGCCCTCGCCCGCCTCGACGATCTTCAGGGCCTCCTCGACGGCGTACTCGTCGAGCTCGGACAGCAGGCCGTCAACGCCCACCCGGTCGGTGGTGTTGTCGGACTCGTTGAACGTGCGGTCGGACTGTGCGTCCGGCACGTACTTCACGCAGACGACGATATTCATGTGCTGATCGTCCCCTTCTTGGAATCATTGCCATGGGTCGGAATGGGGTCAGGTGCCATCCTTACAGCCCGCCCCTCGAATCGACATGCCGCCTGTGCGTGACGCTCACCACGGGGGCGCCGAGTTCTGCACGGCCGACCCGCAGGAGGTGACGGTGCCCACACCGCTGACCATCACGGGTGAGCGCACGGTCCCCGGGGTCGCAGCCGAGAACTACTGGTTCCGTCGCCACGAGGCCGGGTATGCCGCCGTGCCCGGCTGGGTCCCCACGTCGCCCCGGGTCGTCCTCGACGCCGGCTGTGGCGAGGGGTATGCCGCGGAGCTGCTCCGCGGCGCCTGGCCCGGCGTGCGCGTGGTCGGCGTCGACTACGACGCGGTCACCGCGGCGCACGCCGCGCGGGTCCACGGCGGTGCCCACGCGGCATACCTGCGGGGTGCCCTGACGGCGCTGCCGCTCGGCGACGGGACCGCGGACGTGACGGTGTCGCTCCAGGTCCTGGAGCACATCTGGACCCCGGGCGACTACGTGCGCGAGCTGGCGCGGGTCACCCGTCCCGGCGGCACCGTCGTGCTGTCGACACCGAACCGGCTGACCTTCTCGCCCGGCCTGGAGCGGCGGGAGCGGCCGTCGAACCTCTACCACTGCCGCGAGTACGACGCCGACGAGCTGACCACCGAGCTGGGCCACTGGCTGCCCGGTGCCGACGTCACCGTGGTCGGGCTGGGTCACGGGCCGCGGCTGCGCGAATGGGAGGCGGCTCACGGCTCGGTCGTGGCTGCCCAACAGGACCATGAAGCGGACTCGTGGGGTGAGGGCCTGCAGGCGCTGGTCGCTGACCTGACGGCCGACGACTTCGAGCTCGGGCCCGCCGACGACGCCTGCCTCGACCTGTTCGCCGTCGTGGCGCTCCGGACCTGAACGGCGGGTCAGCCGTCGTCGACCGCCCGCCGGCCGGACTTGAGCTGGCCGCGGCGCTTCTTCTCCTCGATGCGTCGGCGCTGGGACCCCTTGGTCGGCTTCGTGGGGCGGCGGCTGGGCGGGTCGGGGGCGACGGCCTCACGGAGCAGGGCGACGAGGCGCTGGCGGGCAGCCACGCGGTTCTGCCGCTGGGCCCGGTGCTCCGACGCGACCACGAGGACCCTGCCCCCGACCAGGCTCGGGGCGAGCCGGTCGAGCAGACGGGCCCGCGCTGCCTCGGGCAGCGCGGCGACCGCGCGCGACGTGGCCGGGTCGAAGTCCAGCTCGACGCGGCTGTCTGTCGTGTTGACGCCCTGGCCACCCGGACCCGACGCGCGCGAGAACCGCTCGACCAGCTCCCCGGCGTCGATGACCATCCCCCGCGGCAGGCCGGGACCCGGAGGGACGGCCAGCGCCGCGCCGGGCTGCGGCCGTCCGGCCTGGGGTGTGGGCACGGGTCCACTCCACCACAGGTGCTCGTTCCAGGTCCGCCGTCTGGGGCGGCTGTCGGTGCCTGGTCGTAGCGTCGGTCCGTGAGCAGTGGCCAGCCCCTGGCACCGGACCTCGCCCCCGAGCTCGTCGCCCGCGTCGGCGCGATCTGCCTCGCTCTGCCCGAGGCCCACGAGCAGGACGCCTGGATCGGCGTCCGGTGGCGCATCCGGCAGCGCACCTTCTGCCACCTGGCCCACATCGACCCTCGCGGTCGCTCTGTCGTGGGTCGTTGGCTGCAGGGGTCCGACCCCGTCGACGCCATGACCTTCCGGTCCCGCGGCGACGAGCTCGCGGCCCTCGTGGCGACGGGCTACCCGTTCTACAAGCCGGACTGGAACCCCAAGGTCGTCGGACTGGTCCTGACGCCACTGACCGACTGGGACGAGGTGACCGAGCTGCTCACCGAGAGCTATGCGTTGATGGCACCCCAGCGCCTGGCGCGCCTCGTGTCGCCGCCTGCCTGACGCCGCCCTGACCGCCCCCTGACCGCCCTCCCTGACCGCTCCCGGCCCCGCTCCCCCGACCGCTCCATGCCGGCTCCCTGCTCGTCATCCCCGGGTGCGGCAGACTGACGGCTTGTGACTTCTCGCGTCCCGGGCGCCTTCTGCCTGGTCCTGCACTCGCACCTGCCGTGGCTGCCCGGTCATGGGGTGTGGCCACTGGGCGAGGAGTGGCTGTTCCAGGCGTGGGTCGAGTCGTACGTCCCCCTCGTCGCGGAGCTCGACGCCCTGGCCGCCGAGGGCCACCGGGACGTGCTCACGCTCGGGGTGACCCCGGTGCTGGCGGCCCAGCTCGACCACTCCCGGATGCGCCGCGACACCGCCACGTGGGCGGGGCTCTGGGGGATGCGCGCCCGCGAGATGGGTTTCGACGCCGACCCGCACCGACGGGCCGTGGCGACGCAGGAGTATGCCGCAGCGGCACGTGCCGCACGCCTGCTCGACTCGCGGTGGCGCGGGGGTGGGTCGCCGGTGCTGCGGGGACTGCGCGACCAGGGCGTCGTCGAGCTCCTCGGGGGTCCGAGCGCCCACCCGTTCCTGCCGCTGCTCCTGCCCGAGGTGTCCGACCTTGCGCTGCGGACTGGGCTGGCCGACAGCGCGTGGCGGCTCGGCGCCGCCCCCCGGGGGATCTGGTCGCCGGAGTGCGGGTGGCACCCGTCGCTGGCCACATCGTTCGGGCAGGCCGGGGTGGGTCACTTCGTGGTCGACGAGCAGACCGTGCGCGACGCCGGCGGCCACCCGCACGCAGCGTGGCGCGTGGCCGGCAGCGAGGTCGTGGCCGTCCCCCGCAACCTCGAGGTCACCAACCTCATCTGGTCGTCGCGCAGCGGCTACCCGGCGTCCCCCGCCTATCGCGACTTCCACGCCCGCGAGGAGTTCACCGGCATCCGGCTGTGGGCGATCACCGAGCACGACGTGTCCGTCGACCGCAAACGCCCCTACGACCCGGCCGAGGCGTCGGCCCAGGTGGACCACGACGTGGCGCACTTCGTCGCGGCCGTCCGCGACCAGCTGCTGCACGCCCACGAGGTGCGCGGCGAGGCTGGCCTGGTCGTCGCGGCATACGACACCGAGCTGTTCGGGCACTGGTGGCACGAGGGGCCGCTCTTTCTGGGCCGGGCGATCCGGGCACTGCGACGGGCCGGCGTCACCGTGACCACGCTCGAGAAGGCGGTCGAGGACGGGCACGTCGGTGGCGACCTCGAGCTCGGGCCGGGCTCCTGGGGAGCGGGCAAGGACTACTCGGTCTGGGACGGCCCCGCCGTGCGCCAGATCGCGCACGAGAACGAGTGGCTGCAACGGCGCTGGCTCGACGTCGTGGCACGCGAACGTGGTGCGGGGCGCCTTGGGACCCGGCGCCCGGACCTCGACCAGCTGCTGCAGACGCTGTGGCACGCCCTGTCGAGCGACTGGGCCTTCCTCGTGACGCGAGGGCAGTCGGTCGACTACGCACGCCGCCGGGCCGAGGAGCACCGGCGCAACTTCCACGTGCTGGCGCAACTGGTCCAGGACGGGCGTCGAGACGCGGCGTTGGAGGAGGCACGTCGACAGGCGTTGCAGGACAACGCCTTTCCAGCACTGGACGCCCGCCTCGCCTGAGCGGTCACCCGCTGCTCACTCCCGGGTCTTGACGACCTTGCCCGGAACGCCCGCGACGACCGACCGGGGCGGGTACTCGCCGCGCGCGACGGCCAGGGCTGCGACGACACTCTGCGACCCGATGTCGGTGCCTCGCGTCACGACGACCTTGGTGCCGAGCCAGACGTCGTCCCCGATCCGCACCGGGGTCTTCACGATGCCCTGGTCCTTGATCGGCACGTCGAGCGAGGTCGTGACGTGGTCGAAGTCGCAGATGTAGACGTCGTCACCGAACAGGCACGCCGAGCCGACCGAGATGTCGAGCCAGCAGTTGATCGTGTTGCGGATGCCGATGACTGACTTCGCGCCGATGCGCAGCGTGCCCTCGTGGGCCCGCACCCGGGCATGCGCGCCGAAGTGCGTGTAGGCGCCGATCACGAGCCGCGCGTAGCCGTCGCGGACCTCGAAGCGGACGTCCGGACCGATGAAGCACGGCCCCTCGAACCGCAGCGCCGGGTAGCGGGCGCTGGCCCGGGCCATCCGCAGGTAGCTGAGCAGGTGGTGGCGGGTGAAGGCCCGGTTGCGCAGCGCCCAGCCGACCCACCGGGCCCAGGCGACGGGACGCGGCAGCCCCCACGGCCCGTGCTCGCCGTGGTCGGTGGGCGCCATGTCGGCGTTGGCGGCAGACGTCACCGCTGGCTCACTCCCCTGCTGCCCTCAGCCGGTCTTCACACCGGTGATGCCGACGTTGTAGAAGAACCGGGCCGGGACGACCCGCGCGAGGACGCGGTCGACGGCCGAGAGACGCTGCCAAGACCCGTACGCGAACATCGCCCAGCCCCAGCCCAGCGCGCCCGGCTTCACCGCGGCCTCGAAGGTCCGCACCGGCCACCCGAGGAAGGCAGCGGTCAGCTCCTCGGTCCGGGTGCGCACGTCCACGGCCCCGGCGCGCTCGGCCATCGCGGCGAGCTCGCGGGGGTCGAAGGTGTGCAGGTCGACGACGGCCTCGAGCGCAGCGGCGCGCGACGACTCGTCGAGCTCCTCCTGCGCCTTGGCCCACTCGTCGCGCAGCGGCGGCAGGTGGGTGAGGGTCGTGGCCGCCTTCCAGGTGACCCGGCCGAGGCGACGGGCGTACCAGTCGCCGATCCGGGTCGGCTCCCCGGCGATGACGAAGCGACCACCGGGTTTGAGCACCCTCAGCATCTCGGCGAAGGCCGCCTCGACGTCAGGGATGTGGTGGATGACAGCGTGGCCCACGACGACGTCGAAGGTGTTGTCGTCATAGGGAATTCGTTCTGCGTCCGCCACCCGGCCCTCGACGGTGTAGCCGAGGGACTCCGCGTTGGCCTTGGCCGCCTCCACCATGCCCGGCGACAGGTCGGTGACGTGCACCTCGTCGAGGATCCCGGCCTGCTTGAGGTTGAGCGAGAAGAAGCCGGTGCCCGCGCCGAGCTCGAGCGCCGTGCCGTAGGGCAGCGGATCCGGAGTGCCGGTGATCGCCTCGAACCGGTCCCGCGCGTAGTCGATGCAGCGGCTGTCGAAGGAGATCGACCACTTGCCGTCGTAGGTCTGCGCCTCCCAGTCGTGGTAGAGCACCTGGGCGAGCTTGTTGTCGGCGAAGGCCGCCGTGACCTGCTCGGCGGTCGCAGGGGTGGTGGCCATCGCTCAGGCGCCCTCGAACTTCGCCTTGCCGGGGCCGTTCTCGACGAACGACTTCATGCCGATCTCGCGGTCGCGCGTGGCGAAGAGGGCCGCGAACTGCGCACGCTCCATGTCCAGCGCGGTGTCGAGGTCGACCTCGAGCCCACGGTCGATGACCTCCTTGGCGGCGCGCAGAGCGTAGGCCGGCCCGCCGACGTACGCCTGCATGCGGCGCCGCGCGGCGGCATACACGTCCTCGGCCTCGACCACCTCGTCGACGAGCCCGATCGCGAGCGCCTCGTCTGCGGAGACGAACCGGCCGGAGAAGATGAGGTCCTTGGCCTTGGCCGGGCCGACCAGGCGCGCAAGGCGCTGGGTGCCACCGGCACCGGGGATGACTCCCAGGAGGATCTCGGGCTGACCGAGCTTGGCGTTCTTGGCGGCGATCCTGAAGTCGCACGCCAGCGCGACCTCGCACCCGCCGCCGAGCGCGTAGCCGGTGATGGCCGCGACCGTCGGCTTGGGGATGCGGGCGATCGCCCGGGTGAAGTCCTGGAGCGTGCCGGCGTGGTCGGCCATGTCCGTGTAGGACATCTTCTCCATCTCCTTGATGTCCGCCCCGGCGGCGAAGACCTTCTCGCCTCCGTAGAGGATCACGGCGGAGACGTCGCGGCGCGAGGTGACCTCGGCGGCGGCCTCGCCCAGCGCGGTCTGGATCTCGGCGTTGAGCGCGTTCATGGGTGGCCGGTTGAGCAGGATCGTCGCGATCCCACCGTCGACCTCGAGGCGCACCAGGTCGCTCACGCGGGGCCCCCGTCAGCAGGCGCGTCGGGCCCGGCGCCGCCCTCAGGGCCGCCGGCCCCGAGGATCCGCTCGTGCCACATCTGGACGCCGGCGAGCACGAGCTGCACGGAGACGGCCGTGAGCGCGTTGACGTCGGACTGCGGCGTGATGACGTGCTCGGCCGTGACGACCAGGGTGTCGTTGGCGAGGCCGGCCTTGACGATGTTGAGCTGCAGGGTGATCTCGTTGCAGGTCGCCAGGCGGGTCAGCGGGTCCGCGGGGACGGCGTCGCTGATGGCCCACTGGCCGAACAGGCGCATGATCTGGAAGTCGCCCTCGGTGCAGCGGACGAACAGCTGCTGGTCCTGGACCGTGAACGCCACGTCGCCGTCGCCGTCGATGTCGGGGCGCAGGCCCTGGTCGATGAGGGCGTCCAACACGCGTCCGCGCAGCGGGTGCTCGTCGGCGGGCGGCGGGAAGTTGGGCAACGAGGTGGGATCCGTCATGTGCCCAACCGTAACCACTGCCTAGGCTGAGGGCCATGTCGCCTGCCGCGCTCTCGCGTGACCTTCCTCCCAGCCTCGGGATGACCCTTGTCGAGGGTGGCGCCGACTTCGCCGTGTATGCCGGGCACGCCGACTCCGTCGAGGTCTGCCTCTACGACACCGGTGACACCACGGGCGAGACCGAGCGCAGGGTCCCGCTCACCCAGCGCAGCTTCGGGATCTGGTTCGGCTTCCTGCCCGGCGTGGGCCCTGGTCAGCGGTATGCCGTGCGGGCCGACGGCCCGTGGCGCCCGACCGAGGGACTGCGGTACAACTCCGCGAAGGTCCTGCTGGACCCGTATGCCCGCGCGATCGAAGGCGAGGTGGCCTGGACCCCCGAGGTGTTCGCGCACCGGGTCGACGAGCGGCTCAAGGGTGACGACCTCGTCCGCTCGACGCTGGACTCCGCGGGGTCGGTCCCGCGGTGCGTCGTCGTCGACGACGCGTTCGACTGGGGCGACGACCGCCGGCCGCACACGGCGCTGGCCGACTCCGTCGTCTACGAGACGCACGTCCGGTCCCTGACCATGCTGCACCCCGACGTCCCCGACCACCTGCGCGGCACGTATGCCGGGCTGTGCCACCCGTCGGTCGTCGCCCACCTGAAGTCGGTGGGCGCCACCGCGGTGGAGCTGCTGCCGGTGCAGGCGTTCACCTCCGAGCCCGAGGTGGTGGCCCGGGGGCTGACGAACTTCTGGGGGTACAACACCCTCGGGTTCTTCGCCCCGCACGCCGCCTTCGCGTCGACGCAGGACCCGCAGGGGGCGCTGGACGAGTTCAAGGGCATGGTCCGGCTGCTGCACGCCGAGGGCATCGAGGTGATCCTCGACGTGGTCTACAACCACACGGCCGAGCAGTCCCGCACCGGGGCGTCGCTGTCGTGGCGGGGGCTGGACAACCGGGCCTACTACCGGCTCGACGACCGGGGCCAGGACATCGACGTCACCGGCTGCGGCAACACGCTCGACCTGCGGCACGCGATGGTCTGCCGGATGGTGCTGGACTCGCTGCGGTACTGGGTCAACGAGTGCCACGTCGACGGCTTCCGGTTCGACCTCGCGGTGGCCCTGGGGCGGGGCCAGAACGACGACTACGACCCCAACCACCCGTTCCTCGTGGCTCTGCGCACCGACCCGGTCCTGTCCGGAGTCAAGCTCATCGCCGAGCCGTGGGACGTGGGCATCCACGGCTGGCGCACCGGCCAGTTCCCTCCACCGTTCTCGGAGTGGAACGACCGGTTCCGCGACTCGGTCCGGACCTTCTGGCTCGACGACCTCAAGGCCGCCTCCCAGGGCCACCCCGGCCACGGTGTGCGCGAGCTGGCCACGCGCCTGGCCGGGTCCCAGGACCTGTTCGGGACCCGCGACCGTGGGCCGATCGCCTCGGTCAACTTCGTCGCCGCGCACGACGGCTTCAGCACCACCGACCTCACCCGCTACAACTCCAAGCACAACGGGCCGAACGGCGAGGGCAACCGCGACGGCAGCGACAACAACCGGTCGTGGAACCACGGGGTCGAGGGACCCGTCGAGCCGGGCCCGGCTGGCGAGGCGATCGAGGCGGCTCGCCGTCGGTCGATACGCAACCTGCTGGCGTCCACGCTGCTGGCCACCGGTGTGCCGATGCTCAACGCCGGGGACGAGTTCGGCCGCACCCAGGGTGGCAACAACAACCCCTACTGTCAGGACAACGAAACCTCATGGTGTGACTGGGATTTCGAACCCTGGCAGTCGGAACTGCTCGCGACCACCCAGTTCCTCACGAGGTTGCGCGCCGAGTTCCCCGTCCTGCGCCAGCGCGTCTTCTTCACGGGGCGCGAGGTGCACGAGGACGGCTCCCAGGACCTCGCCTGGTTCGGCGTCGACGGCGAGCCCATGGCCAACGGGCAGTGGGAGGACCCCGCCACCCGGACGCTGCTGATGCTGCTCAACGGGGCGTGGATCGGCCACCGGTCCCTGCTCATCCTGCTGCACGGCGGCACCGAACCCGCCACGGCGACCCTGCCCACGGTCCCGGGCATCACGACCTACCAGCTGCTGTGGGACTCGACCGAGGAAGCACCCGGGGACCCCGGCGAGCCTGTCGAGCCCGGCGAGGTCAAGGTCGGTCCGTCGAGCATTCAGGTCTACTGCGCCGCCGACCCCACCTGACCCTGAGGGGCCAGTCCAGCTGCCTCATCACCGAAGCACTCGTGACCTGCACGCGCCCTGGCTCGTTGTCAGGGTGGCGCCGAGGAGGATCGGCGCTCCGTGCGTAGGGGGTTCGACATGTGGCAGCGACTGCTGGACCGGTTCGTACCAGTGATGCACGACGTCCCCTCCAGGCTGGATCGCCTTGACGGCGTCGGCCTGGCGCCGGCCAGGCGCACGATGGCACACCCACGCGACTCCGCGGGCCGCGCCGGCTCCGCGGCCGCACCCGAACCCGCGAACCGCTGGCGTCGGGTCACATCAGCTGCTCACAGCCAGCGGCGCACGCGCCGGGAGTAGTCGTCATACGGCGCACCGAAACGCTCGTGCAGGAACCGCTCCTCGGGGCGGATCGCACCCCACAGGACGAGCAGGACCGCGGCCGGGAACGCCACCAGCCCCCAGAAGGTGGGCGCGAGCAAGGCCACCGCGAGGTACAGCGCGAGCAGGCCGACATACAAGGGGTTGCGGGACAGGCGGTAGGGCCCCTCCTCGATCATCGCGCGCGTCGCCTGCCCCGGGAGCAGCCCCGTCTCGTGCCGGCCGAAGAGCCACAGCGACCAGCCGTTCCACGCCACGAAGAACAGCAGCAGGACCCCACCCACCGGCAGTCGCCACCCGCCGAAGTCGACCGGGTCACCCCAGCGCTGGGTGGCCAGCCATCCGACGACGAAAGGCACCCCGATGGCGACCGGTGGCCAGAGCCGGAAGGAGACGGTCTCGTCGGATCCGCTCACGAGCCCTGCCTAGCTCCGGAACACCCACGCCGGCGCCTGTCCACCGAAGTCACTGCTCGACAGCGAGCCGGCCCCCTCCGGCAGGCAGCCGAGCAGGGGCGCACCGGCCACCCGTGGCAGGTCCTCGAGGTTCGACTCCTCGGCAAGCCCGGGCCGGGCGGGGTAGGAACCGATGACGACTCCGAGCAGCGGGAGCTTGCGTGCGGCCAGGGCCTCGGCCGTGAGCGCGGTGTGGTTGAGGGTGCCGAGGCCGGGGCTGGAGACCAGCACGTAGCCGGTGCTGAGCCCCTTGTAGCGCAGCGCACTCCCCAGGTCGGCCAGCGTGCCCCCGCGACCGTCCAGACGGACCAGCAACCCTCCGGCGCCCTCGACGAGCACGATGTCGACCTCGTGCGCGATGGCGGCGATGGCCTGGGCGTGCTCGGCGACAGGCGGCAGGGTCAGCCCCTGGAGTCGCGCCGCCGCATCCGGCGCCAAGGGCGCGCGAAGACGGACGAACTCGTGGAAGGTCACGCCCGCGTCGTCCCCGAGGAGGTGCTGGACGACCTGGATGTCGCCGTCCTCGTCGGCGGTGACCCCGGTCTGCAGGGGCTTCACCACCGCCACGGCGGCACCACGTCGTCGCAGCATGACCGCGAGAGCAGCCGTCACCACGGTCTTCCCGACCTCGGTGCTGGTGCCCGTGACGACCACGACCTTGGGCAGGGAGATGGGATCGGGCGAACTCGGGTCGGGCGAACTCGGGTCAGACATGCGCGACCAGCCCTCGGAGGACCTCGACGGCGTGGTCGAGCACGTCAGGCCCGTGGTCCGCGTGCGCGGTCAGCCGGAGTCGCGAGCTCCCGTCCGGGGTCGATGGTGGCCGGAAGCAGCCGATGCGCAAGCCCTGGGCCTCGGCGTGCGCGACGGCCGCGAGCGCGTGGGCCGGTCCGGGCATGGTCACCGAGAGGACCGCACCAGCCGGTATGCCGACGCCGCAGGCTTGCGCCAGCAGCGCCGCGTTCGCACGTGCGGAGGCCGGCAGGTGCACGTCCGCGGCGAGGACGTCGAGGGCGCCGCGCGCGGCGCCCGCGGCCGACGGCGCCAGCCCCGTGTCGTAGATGAAGGGACGCGCCGCGTTGACCAGGTGGTCGCGCACTGCCTCGTGCGCGAGGACCGCTCCGCCTTGGGCTGCAAGTGATTTCGAGAGGGTCACTGTCACGACGACGTGCTCTCGGGTGATGACGCCGGCGTGCGCCGCTCCGCCCTCACCGCGCTCCCCAACCACGCCCAGCCCGTGGGCGTCGTCGATGACCAGGATGGCACCGAGCTCCTCCGTCAGGTCTGCCAGGGCTCCGACCGGTGCAGCGTCGCCGAGGACCGAGTAGACCGACTCGGCCACGACGATCGCCCGGGGATGCGTGCGTCCCTCGAGCAGTGCGCGGACGTGGTCGAGGTCGTTGTGGCGGCTGACGGCGACGGCGCCCCGGCTGAGGCGGGCGCCGTCGATGAGCGAGGCGTGGGCGTGCGCGTCAGAGACGAGGAGCGTCTCGGAGTCGGCCAACGACGTGAGGACCGAGAGGTTGGCGTGGTAGCCCGTCGACAGCACCAGCGCGGAGCGGGCGCCGGTGAGGCGGCACAGCGCGCGCTCCAGCTCTTCGTGGATCTCGAGCGTGCCGGTGACCAGCCGGGAGGCACCAGCCCCGCCGCCGTAGGTCTCGGCCGCCGCGACGGCGCCCGCGACCACTGCCGGGTGTCGGCGAAGTCCCAGGTAGTCGTTGCCCGCCAGGTCGACCAGCTCGCCGGTCTTGAAAGGCCTCACCTCGCGGCGCAGTCCACTGCGGTCACGCTCGTCGGCTCGGTCGGCCAGCCAGTCCAGGAACGTGCTCACGCGTCCATCCTCTCAGCCGTGAACCGTGGCCACGGCCTGCACCATGGCCTCGCAGACGGTGCTCAGGTCGTCAGGAGACATGACATAGGGAGGCATCGTGTAGACGAGGTCGCGGAACGGCCTGATCCACACGCCGCGCTCCAGCGCCGCGGCCGTGAGCTCAGCGACGCGAGCCGGCTCCCGCAGCTGGACCACGCCCACTCCCCCGAGAACCCGGACGTCGGCCACGACCTCGAGATCCGCGGCGGGCTTGAGGCCGGTCGTCAGGCCCGCCTGCAGGCCTTGCACTTGGGTGCGGAAGTCGTTGTCCTGCAACAGATTGAGGCTCGCCAAGGCCACAGAGCAGGCCAACGGGTTGGCCATGAAGGTCGGCCCGTGCATCAGGGCTCCCCCTGCTCGTTCGCTGCTCACACCGACAGCCACCTCGTCGGTGCACAGCACCGCAGCCAGGGAGACGTAGCCGCCCGTCAGTGCCTTGCCGACGCACACGATGTCGGGGACGACCGCGGCCCGCTCCATCGCGAAGAGGGTCCCGGTGCGTCCGAACCCCGTGGCGATCTCGTCGAAGATCACCAGGGCGCCGTGCTCGTGCGCCAGCTCGGTGAGGACCTGCACCACGTGGGGGCTGTGGAACCGCATCCCTCCCGCCCCCTGGAGGAGCGGCTCCACGATGACCGCCGCGACCTCGTCCGCATGAGCCGCATAGAGCTCGCGGGTCTCGCGCTCCCACGCCGCCATGGCCGGGTCGTCGGCCGCGACGTCGACGCCGGCCGGCGGGACGGGTGCGAACACGTGCTCGGGCAGGATGCCGCTGAAGAGCGAGTGCATCCCGCCGACCGGGTCGGTCACGGACATGGGCGAGAAGGTGTCGCCGTGGTAGCCACCGCGGATCGTGAAGAAGCGGGTGCGTCCGGTGCCGACGCCGACCTGGAACTGCAGGGCCATCTTCATCGCCACCTCCACGGACACCGAGCCCGAGTCCGCGAAGAAGACCCGTTGCAGAGCGTCCGGGGTGAGCGCCACCAGCCGTTCCGCCAAGGCGATTGCCGGCTCATGGGTCAGGCCGCCGAACATCACGTGGCTCATCCGGAACAGCTGCGCGCGGACCGCGTCGTCGAGCTCGGGCACGGCGTAGCCGTGGATGGCACACCACCACGACGACATGGCGTCGATGGCCTCCCGGGCCGAGCCGTCCGGCATACGCAGTGACAGGCGGACCCCCGCCGCGGACTCCACGAGGTATGGCGCGGCTGCCGTTCCGGCAGCCGAGTACGGGTGCCAGAGGTGGTCCCGGTCGAAGGCCAGCAACCGGTCGACGTCAGCCATCGCTGTGGGTCTCTCCGTGGACGGCGCACTGCGCGGTCCAGCCGCGCGGGAGCACCTGCACCTTCATCCGGCGACGGCACTGGGGGCAGAAGCGAGGCGGCTCGAGGAGCAGCGCGCGGCCGCAGGCGGCGTGGTCGGTCTCCTCCCGCGCCCGGCCGCAGCGTGCGCACCAGGGGCCATCGCTCGGCATACCCGTCCCGCCCTCAGAACGTCTCGCTCAGGGCCTTGATCGGCATCTCGAGCTCGGAGAGCAGGGTGAGATCCTCCTTGGGGTCGCGGCCCAGGGTCGTGAGGTAGTTGCCGACGATCACGGCGTTGATGCCGCCCAGGAGCCCGTCGCGGGTGCCGAGGTCGCCGAGGGTGAGCTCACGGCCCCCCGCGTAGCGAAGAATCGTCCGCGGGAGGGCGAGCCTGAAGGCCGCGATCGTGCGCAGCGCGTCACGCGAGTCCATCAGGGGCAGGTCGCCGAAGGGCGTGCCCGGGCGCGGGTTGAGGAAGTTGAGCGGGACCTCGTGCGGGGCCAGCTCGCCCAGCTGCGCGGCCAGCTCGGCACGCTGCTCGAGGGTCTCGCCCATCCCGACGAGGCCGCCGCAGCACAGCTCCATGCCGGACTCCTTGACCATGAGGCAGGTGTCCCAGCGCTCCTCGAACGAGTGCGTCGTCACGACCTGCGGGAAGAAGGAACGGCCGGCCTCGAGGTTGTGGTTGTAGCGGTGGACGCCCATGTCGACGAGGTCGTCGACCTGCTCCTGGCTGAGCATGCCCAGCGAGGCGGCCACCTGGATGTCGACCTCGGCCTTGATCGCTGCGACCCCCTCGCGCATCTGGGCCATCAGGCGTGCGTCCGGACCACGCACCGCCGCGACGATGCAGAACTCGCTGGCGCCGGTGTCGCGGGTCTGGCGTGCCGCCCGGACCAGCTCGGGGATGTCGAGCCAGACGGAGCGCACCGGTGAGGTGAACTGGCCGGACTGGCTGCAGAAGTGACAGTCCTCGGGACACCCACCGGTCTTGATGGAGACGATGCCCTCGACCTCGACCTCGGGGCCGTTGAACTGCAGCCGCACCTGGTGGGCCAGCGCCAGCAGCTCCTCGAGCTCGTCGTCGGAGGTCTGCAGCACGGCGAGGACCTGGTCCTGGTCCAGCGGCTCCCCTCGCTCGAGGACCTGCTCGCGAGCGATCTGGAGGATGTCGGCGCTGACGGTTGCCTCGGCACTCATGGGAGCGAGTCTGGCGCACCGAGGGCCCATCAGTCCCGGTGTCTCACCCGCCGAGTTGCGCTGCGCGTGCACATTCGTGGCAGAAGTGGCACGAATGCGCCCGCCTGCACCGCCCGCGCGCACATTCGCGGCAGAAGTGCCAGAAATGCGTGGGCTGGCGGCCGACCACCTCGCCCGGCTAGCCCGCCTTGTTGGCCTTGAGGTCGTACGTGAAGTGCACCCCCGGCTCCACCGAGCCGTCTGCCTTCTGCGGCTTGTACTCGAGGTCGACCTTGGCGAAGGCGAGGCCGACGCTCTCCATCGTGGCGTCGCCCTCGGCACTCACGCTCGTGGAGACACTCGACACGAGGACGTCGGTCATCGTGATGACGAGGTACTCCTGCTGACCCTTGCCGGCCTTGCGCACGGTGATCGTCGCGTCCTTGATGTGGGTGCCCGTGGCGCACGCCTTCATCAGCAGCGGCGAGGCCTTGTCGACGTGGTGGGTGAAGGTGAAGTCGTGGAAGCTCGCCTTGGCCGCGCCGCCTCCTCCACCGTGTCCGGCGGTGCCGGTCTGGGACAGGCCCCAGGCCCACGACAGGACCTCGATCTCGTCCTTGTGCTTGGCATCGCGTGACTCACCCTTGATGGTGCCGATCCTGGCGAAGATCGAGGTTGCCATGACGTCCCCTCCCTACTGCGAGCCCGGCCCCATGAGGTTGGGCGGCTTCTCGCGCTTGGCTGTGTGCTCGTCGTACCAGGAGTCGTGGTCCTCGTCCTTGACGAGCCCCCGCAGCCTGCGCAGCTTGAGTCCCGTCCACCGAAGCGCCTGGGTGATGGTCCGCATGAGCCTCGCCTCCCGTTCTTGGAAGTGTCCGCCTTCGACACCTGGCGGACAAGGTCCCGGACGGTTGTCCTAGCCATTAGGGGGGAGGCACGCGGCGAGCGACGCAACTAGCGTCGTCGCACCACGCGTCCCGCGTGGGCGAATCGTGAATCCCCAAGGAGCACTATGCGTCTCATGCGAATGATCCTCGCTCCGGCCGCGGCCGGAGCTCTCATCGTGGCCAGCATGTCTGCGGCGAGCGCCGGCGAGATCACCGGCAACGGCAAGCCCCCAGGCGGCGAGGGCCTCGGCTCCGCCCACGCCAACTCCATCTGCGCCTTCTCGGGCCTGGAGGACGGCGACGGGGCCGGCTTCCCCGGTCCCGGCGGAGCGCCGCCGCAGAACTGGGGTCACGTCCAGCAGGCCGAACGTGCCCTCGGAGCCAGTGTGAAGGACCTCAAGGCGTCCGGGTTCCAGCCGGGTGACTCCTGCAACGGTCACCGCGGCTTCCTCGCGGGTGGCGGCGRAGAGCCGTAAACCGTCATACGCCTGCTTGACAGGCCCACGACGAGGCCCACTCTCCCGACCCGGGGGGGGTGGGCCTCGTCGTGGGCCTGGTCAGCACGTGGGCCTGGTCACCACGTGGGCCAGCCGGTGGAGCTGACGTACCAGACGGCCGAGGTCATCACCACGCCGATGAGCAGCGCGAAGAGCAGTCCGCCGGCCACGGGAAGGAACCACCCGGGTGCGCGCCTGGACCGCACCGCGACCACCTTGACCACCAGCGCACCGACGACGGCGCAGCCGAGGATGCCGTGCACCACCGTTCGCGTTGCCACGGGTTGTCCGCTCGCGTAGCTGCCGGTCTGCAGGCCCAGCACCCAGAGACAGTGGTAGGCGACGACCAGGATGAGCACGACGGTGATCGCACCCGAGATCCGGTGCACCGTTCCGAGCCGTGAGGGCGGCCTGATCCCCAGCTTGCCGTAGATCCAGAGCGCCCCGACGAGCTGGAGCACGGCGAGCACCCCGATCACGAGGGACAGGGCGACCTTCATCTCGATGAGGGTCGGGAACCCGAAGGTGGACGTGCCGGACGTGCTCGGGTCGTGCAGCTTGGCGAACAACCCGACGAGCAGCGCCACGACCGCACCTGCGGCAAACCCCGTCAGCGGGACGGCCATGCTCCTGGGCGGAGCGCTCTTCGCCATGGGCTCAGGATGCTCCTGACCCGCCGAGTCCGCCAGCATCGGACCGGACGCCGCTGGGCACGCTGCGCCGCGACGCCGCTGGGCTACGCGGGGCCGAGTCCGACGGCGTTGCTCCCGGGCCCATCCGGAGGTCCCGCACCTGGGGCCTTCAGCTCCACGAAGACCACGCGGGTGGGGGTGTCCCCGATGTTCTCGCCGTGGTGCTGTTGCGCGGGCAACCAGCCCACGTGCCCGGCCTCCATCGCCACCTCGCGCTCCCGACCGTCGCCCGAGACCAAGCGGCGACGGAAGGAGCTCAAGGTGTACATGACCGAGTCGGGGTGCGCGTGGGGCGTCGTCCTGTCGCCCGGCTCGTCCGTGTAGTCGAGCACACGGACCTGGTCGTTCTCGAAGATGACCCTGTAGTGCTCGGGGTTCGTGACCGCGGGATCGAGGCTCATGGGACGAGCATGCCCCTGCGCGGCGCACGGCGCAGGGGAAGCCCTGGTGGCCAGACCCGGTCCCGAGGCGTCACGCTGTGGTCATGTCCGCGGATCCGGGGTCGCGTGCACGGGCGACCGGCGGTCGGCCGGCGAGGCTTCCGCCGCGCTGGCTCATCGTGGCGTTCTGGTACGGCCATCGCGCGCTGTTGCGGGCGAGTGGTGGCAGGTTCGGCCTGTGGAAGCCGAAGCCGAGCGGCTGGGGAACCTTGCGGCTCACCACGACCGGGCGTCGCAGTGGGATGCCACGACAGGTCGTCGTCG
The DNA here is from genome assembly GCF_056403935.1 of Pedococcus sp. P2_E4. Classification (NCBI taxonomy): domain Bacteria; kingdom Bacillati; phylum Actinomycetota; class Actinomycetes; order Micrococcales; family Intrasporangiaceae; genus Pedococcus; species Pedococcus sp. P2_E4. The sequence continues at coordinate 147,418 of NZ_JBFUEO010000004.1, forward strand.
GCTACTTCGAGGACGGCGACAACCTCGTCACGATGGCCATGAACGGGTGGGGTCCGGCCGAGCCCGCCTGGTGGCTGAACCTGCAGGACGAGCCGGACGCCATCGCCCGGACCCGCGACGGGGAACGCCTCGTGCGGGCCCACCGGGCACAGGGTGCCGAGCGCGAACGGCTCTGGTCGCGCTGGGCCGAGATCGACAGGAACCTCGACCAGTACGCCGCCCGGCGGGCCGCCGAGACTGCCGTCGTCGTCCTCGAACCGCGCGGCGCCCCGGAACCCTGACGAGCGCACCCCGCTCCACGGGACGGGCCGTGCGGCGTTCGGTTCCCCAGCGGTATGGCGGGTGCCATCGTTGGTCCATGGACGCTTACGTCGCAGCCGTGGTCGGGTTCGTCACCGCAGCAGTGCTCGCTCTCATCAACAGCTGGTTGAGCGGTCGGGAGAAGGTCGCCGAAGGCGTTCGCGCCCAACGCATTGCGGCCTATCCCACGGCCTGGCGACGCACCGGTGTCGTGTCCCGCTGGCCACGGACGGACGCCGACCGGGAGCACATCATCAGGCTCCACGAGGACCTGCGGCGGTGGTACTACGCCGAGGGCGGCATGTACCTCTCCACGCGGGCGCGCAAGCGCTACGAGCACCTCCAGCTCGTCTTCGAGGCGTTCCTGTCGCGCCCCGACGCGGTGGTCGCGGACCACTACGTGTCGCTGATGGAGGCCGCGTCCTACTTCCGCACGGGCCTGACGCAGGACCTCGAGACACGGGACCGGTCGGGCTCCATCGCGGCGATCCTGGCGTGGCGCGAGGAGCGCGAGGCCAGCAGTCGGGCCGATGCCCGGCTCCGCGCCCTCACGGCACCCGCGCCGGCGGGCCAGAGCGCGGGCGCGGGCCCGGACGGCGCTGCCGGCACCCACGTCATACACCGGCTGGGGCCGGAGGACGAGCGGATGGGCGGCGACGAGGTTCGGGGCACGACCGAGCACTGATGCCAGTGCCTCAGGCACTGGACCTCGGGTCAGCGCTGCTCAGCCACTGCCGTACGGACGGGTGATGATCTCGAGCCAGTGACCGTCAGGTCCCCCCCAGTAGAGGCCGCGGCCACCATCGGCATGGTTGATCTCCTGGGGATGCTTCTTGAAGGGATCGGCCCACCACTGGCGGCCCCCGTCCCGCAGGCGGCCCAGGATGCGGTCGAAGTCCTCCTCCCCCACGAGGAACGCATAGTGCTGGCCGTGGATGGCGCGGTCGCTGTCCATGAAGTCCAGGCTCGCGCCGTTGTCCAGCTTGAGCTCGGCAAACGGACCGTATGCCGTCGCCTCCGGCAGACCGAGCACGTCGCCGACGTCGCGAGCGGCGGCCCAGCGGTCCCTCACGTACACGATGGTGTGGTTCAGCTCGATGGTCATCAGGTTCTCCCGGGGATCGGTCCTCAGCCGGCCGTTGCCTGGTCGGTGGCGTCGGGGGCTCCGTCAGTCGCGTCGCCCTCGAACCCGACCAGCCAGTGGACCCCGTGGCGGTCGACGACCTGCCCGTCGGTCGCACCCCATGGTCGCTCCTGCAGGTCGTCGGCGGTCATGCGGTCGGATGCTACCCATCCCCGGTCGGCCAGTCCGGTCAGGCCGGGATCGGCAGCCCCTGGAGCCAAGCCTGCCAGGCCGGCTCCTMGCGGCGCACGTAGTCGGCGGCGTCGGCTGAGAAGAGAAATGCCCTGACAACCGCGGTCGACTTCCCCTCGCCATCGGCATGGGCAAAGGCCATGAGCATCCCGGGCACCGGTGCGGTGAGCCGGACCAGGGCCTGGCGCTCGCTGACGCGCTCGACCGCGCCGGTGGCGCCGCGCACGTCGACAGCCGACCCCTCGGCGCCCACACCGAGCGCGGCGCGCAGGGTCGCCCAGACCGACGCCTCGTCATCGGCGTAGGTGGCGCTGGCCTCGAGCTGGGTGGCCTCCTGGCCGGGGAAGTGCGACAGGTAGAGGCGCAGGTTGTCGAAGAACGGCATCCAGTTGGTGCCCATGTCGTCCCAGAACTCCGACTCCCAGTCGGCGCCGGTGCCGAAGCCACTGCTGGTGACCCGCACGACGCAGCTCCCCCCGGACTGCGCCTCGACGACGAACTCCGACGTGAGTGGGCTCAGCGCATCGGGCTCCTGGCCCATGAGGGCGGCCCAGTCCTCCTCGTAGACGAGGCGGCGCGGCGGGTCCCAGCCGGTGACCCGGCCGTCCGAGCCCATGTCGGGGCCCATGGTGAAGTGCAGGGCGCCGCCCTCGCGCTCCTCCATCTCGGTCGGCCCGAACCAGGCACTCATGCCCTTGGCCGTGGCGATGGCCTGCCAGACCTGCTCCGGGGTGCCCGGCACCTCGACGCTGAACTCCAAGCGGTACGGGACGTTCGGGGTCGTGCTCATCAGCTCTCCTCGGGCAGTGGGTGGGCGGCGACGACGAGCCGGTGCGGGCGCCCGTCGTCATGGTGGTAGCGAGCGGCCAGGTCGAGCACCATGGCCGTCAGGTCGTCGGCGAAGGCGGCGCGGTCGGCAGCCGAACGGAAGCCGATCTGCGTGTCGATGGTCAGCGTCGGGAGACGCTTGCCGGCGGCGCCGGCACGGCGCGACAGCGCGCCGACCTCACGCACCAGCCGGCCTGCCAACGCGACGAGGTATGCCGCCGAGAGGTGGTCGTCGTTGGCGTCCGGGTCGGCCGCTGAGGCGGTCACGGCCGCCGGCGACACGACATACGACGCCGCGGAGGCTTGGAGCACACGCTCGGTGATCCCTCCGTGCCGACGCTCCTCGGACAGCTCCACGAGGCCGTGGACCTCGAGCGCCCTGAGGTGGTAGTTGACCTTCTGGCGGGCGATGCCGACCCGGGCGGCGAGCCCGGCGGCGGAGGCCGGGACGGCCAGCTCACCGAGCAGCCGAGCCCGGACCGGGTCGAGCGCGGTGGCGGCGGCCTCCGCGTTCTCGATGACCTCGACGTCCTGCATGCCGCCATGGTGCCCTTTGACAAATATTCTTGTCAAGGGGCACAGCGCCGCTGTCAGGACCCCCTGACACAGTGGGCGGATGCTGAAGCAGGTGGCCGACGGCGTCTGGGTCCGTCAGAGCGAGTGGGTCTGGAGCAATGCCGTCGTGGTGCGCGCCGACGCAGGGCTGGTCGTCGTCGATCCGGGCATCGACGGTTCCGACCTCGGCGAGCTCGCCGACGACGTCGCCCGGCTCGGCGGCCCGGTGGTCGCCGGGTTCTCGACCCACCCGCACTGGGACCACCTGCTCTGGCACCCGCGGCTCGGGGACGTGCCGCGCTACGCCAGTGTCGCCTGCGTCGAGCTCGCCACTGCAGCCCGCGAACGAGCTCAGGCGATGGCGGCGGAGAGCGCGTCGGGCATTCCTCTCGAGCTGGTCGCCCTCCTCACCGCGCTGCCGGCGGACGGCGGTCCAGTGCCCGGCGAGATCATCGAGCACCGGGCGCACGCGGTCGGGCACGCCGCGATCCTCCTCGCGGACCGTGGCGTCCTCATCGCCGGGGACATGCTCTCGGACGAGCTCATCCCGATGTTCGACCCTCGCCAGTCGGGTCAGCTGGAGACCTACGCGAACGCGCTGGACCGGCTCGGCGAGGCCGCCGGCGAGGTCCAGGTCGTCGTGCCCGGCCACGGGGCCGTCGCCGAGGGTCCGCAGGTGGCCGCCCGCCTCGCCGCCGACCGCGCGTACGTCGACGCGCTGCGCCGCGGCGCGGAGCCTGTCGACGCACGGCTTGATCGGAACCCATGGCTCTCCGGCCCCCACCAGTCCAACGTGCAGGGGGCGCAGCAGTCCTCCGGTTGAGCCCCGGCGTCGGCGCGCGCTGGTCTCGGCGTCACCGCGCCCTGGTCTCGCCGGGGCACGCCCTGGTCTCGGCCGACTCGGAGCCGTCAGCCCCAGAACTCCCTGAGCTGCACGGCATACGCCCTGCCTTGGTCGTAGCCCGCCTGCGCGGCGGGCTGGCGCGTGGAGGGGTCCATCACGTTGTCGCCGAAGGCGTCAAGGGAGTGGCGATCCGGGACGATGGTCTCGACGCGGCTGCCACCGGCGCGCAGCTCGTCGACCTGCGCGGCCAGCTGCATGCCCCACTCCATCGGATGTCGCGACCGACCACCGAAGGGTGACAGCACGAGGACTCGCCCGGAGCCCGAGGCCAGGTCGGCGTTCTCGTTGCGGCGGTAGCCCCCGTCGATGTACCTGTCGTCGCCGATGGCGTAGGCCATCCCACTGGCGCAGCTGGCGGCAACGGCGTCAGCCAGGTCGACTCCGCTGTCGCGGTCGAACACGACCGGTTCACCGGAGCGGGCGTCGACCGCCGTGATGAGCAGCGCCCGCTCGGGCCATTGCTGGCTCGGCAGCCGTGCGGCGACCGTGGCGCGCCACTGGGTCGACCAGGACCCGTCCGCTGCGCCCTCCAGCTCCAGGGCAGCAGCACCCATCCGGCGGCGCATGTCGGCCGGGTCCGCCGCGGAGGCGATGATGCGGTTGGTCCGCTCCAGGTGGTCGGCCACCGCCGCGCGGCCAGCGCCTGTCCTCTCCGGACGTGTCGGACCAGGACGATGCACGGGCGGGGCGTCGAGGATCTGGGCAAGGAGGTCGGTCGGCCTCGCGGTGATGATCTGGGCCGCGGCCGTCGACCCCGCCGAGGTGCCGACGACCAGGTCAGCCTTGGTGACGTCCAGCCCGGCATCGAACAGCCCAGCGACGACGCCGAGCACCCACGCGTTGCCCGCCGACCCCGCACCCCCGAGGACCAGGGCGCGCCCGCTGTCGCGGCTCGTTCGGACACTGACCACCTAGGGATCAAAGCAGAGTGCGCGTGCCGGTGTCGCGACCGCGCATGGCGGTGTCGCGACCGCGCCTGGCTGTCTCTCGACCATGCGAAGTGGTGGCAGAAACGCCACGAATGCACCCGACTGCGCGGCGCGCGCGCACATTCGTGCCAGAAGTGGCACGAATGCACGCGCGGCCGTCGGCAGGTGCCTGACCCTCACCGCCGTCGGCGTCGGCCGCGCAGCAGGACCACGGAGAGCACCAGGAGCCAGACGGACCAGGCGACGTACCCGGCGAAGTTCGTCAGCTCGGCGAGGTCGAGCCCCACCGGGATGAGCACTCCGGTGGCGACCAGCGCGGCAGCGGCCGCACCGAACCACCGCACCCAGCGGGGAACACCTGCCAGCCCGCGGATGACGAGCACGGTGAAGGTGGCCGTCAGGGCGTAGCCGACGGTCTCGCCGAGCGCCTCTCCCAGCCACGTGTGCAGCGTCTCGAACGTCCGGGTCGCCTCGGCCGCCCTCGCCGGGTCCTGCGCGTCGCGGCTCAAGCCCGGGACGAAGAGGACCCACCGCGACAGGCCGACGACCTGCACCACGGCCGCGGCGATGCCGACGCCCGCCACCCAGCGACCCAACCGGCCGCCGACGAGGCGACCCAGCGCCATACCGGCGGGTGCGAGGAGGGCTGCACTGACGGCGAGGACGAGGAACCACGCACTGACCGCGGTGGCGTGCTCGCGATACGTCGCGAGGATGGTCGCGGTCGGCTCCTTGAGGATGTTCGGGTAGTCGAAGACAGATCCGAGGACGGTGAACCCTGCGGTGGCGAGCAGCGCGGCGCTCGTCATGGACGCAGCGGCCACGGCGCGGGCACCGTTGGCGTGCGTGACGGTCTGTGCGGTGTGACGTCGTGCGGTGGTGCTCATCGGGTCGGCTCCTTGGTCGTGTGCTGGGCGGTGGTGTACCACGCGAGGGTGGCGGCGAGGGCGTCGTCGAGGGGGGTGGAGTGGTTGCCGAACGTGGTCCGGTACCTGGTGTCGTCGACGACCCACGGGTCGGTGAACTGGTAGAGCGTGTGGAGGTACTCGCGCATCACCGGACGGAAGAGCCCGACCAGGCGCAGGGTGGTCGCGCCGGCGGCGAGCATGCGGGGGCGGTTCCCGGCGAGGCGGTACACGTCCTCGATGATCTGCCTGGTGGTTGGCGATCCCGCGACCGGCAGGTGCCAGACCCGGCCCAGCGCGCGAGGGTCACCGCCGAGGGTGACCAGGGCGCGTGCGACATCGGGGGTGTACGAGTACGAGTGCGGCTGGTCCGGGTCGCCCATGACCTGGGCGCGCCGTCCGCTCAGGGCGGTCCCGAACACGGTCTCGCCGAGGGCGGAGCGGGTGGCACCGGGCCCGAAGTAGTCCGAGGCCCGCCCGATGGCGACCTGGAGGCGGCCAGCGGCATGCGCGTCGAGCAGCTCGTCGGTCATCGCGGCCCGGGTCGCGGCCTTGCTCGAGGTGGGGTTCGCAGGGAGGGTCTCGACGAGCACGCGGCCGTGGGTGGGGCCGTAGGCGTAGAGGTTCTCGAGCACGACCAAGCGTGCTCCGGCGGCGTGCGCCCCAGCGACCACGGCGCGTTGCAGTGGCGGGAACTCCTGTGCCCACCGGTCGTAGCTGCCCGCGTTGAGGCAGAAGTACACGACGTCCGCTCCGGCGCACACCTGGGTGGTGAACGCGGGGTCAGTGGCGTCCCCGCCGACGAGCCTGGCCCCCTCGATCGCGCCTCGGCCGTCACGGTTGACGCCGATGACCTCCGCGCCCTCCGCGACGAGCTGCTCGACGAGGAGGCGCCCGACCTGGCCGGTGCCGAACACGACGTGGCGGCTCATGACCGGGCCTGCCTGCCGTGACGGTGAAGCGCGAGCGGCAGGACGAGGGTGAGGGCCGAGACGACGATCGCGCCACTGGAGCCGAACACGGTGAACCGCTGGCCAACCTCGACACCGACGGCGGTCGTGATGGCCCAGCCCAGCGCCCACGCACCGGTGAGCAGCAGTGGCCACAGCAGCGCGAGCGCGCGGTGCCCTGCCGCCACGAGCACGGCCGTCTGAGCCATCCCGACACCTGCGCCGGTGAAGGCGCCCTGGACGACGAGGGAACGGCCGTCCGTTGCGTACCCGACGACGCTGGCGCCGAGGGCGAGCCCTGTGGCGAAGCCGGCTGCGGTTGCCATGACCCACCCGAGAGCGGGTGGACGGCGGGTGCCCAGCGCCCACGCCTGGGCTGCGCCGAGGACGAGACCGTTGAGCGCACCGCCGGCCACCGCGCTGGCGGGGCTGTCGACGGAGCCGACGACGAGGCGGGCGGCGACACTGCCGAGGGGGAAGGCCGCGAACGTGGCCACCCAGCGGCCGGCAGCACCCCACGGGATGCGCGCCGTCACCGCAGGTGACGTGGTGGTGGTGTGGGACATGGTCACTCCTGAGGGGTGCGGGTTGTTGAGGTGGTGGCGATCGAGGCGACGTATGCCGCGAGCAGGCTGTCCGGGTGGTCGACGAGGTGGTCACGGGTCAGGACCGCGACGCGGTCGTGGTCGCCCGCCTCGTGTGCGGCGGTGATGGCGACCAGCTGGCGGTCCCGTGTGGTTCGCGCCACCCGGGCGGCGTGTGCCAGGTGGTCCGCGGGTGAGGTGCTGCCGAGCGCCGCGACGAGCAGGCCCACGGGGGTGGTCGGTGGTGCCTCGGCGAGCGCGTGGTGGAGGCCGGGCAGGTCACCGGCCACCAGGAGGCGGACCAGGGTGTCGTCGTCGGTGCTCATGGGGCCAACGGTCCTGCGTGGCGCTGACGATGCGCTGACGGCAGCCACCGGCGTCCTGACGGCAGCCACCGGCGTCCCGACGAACCACCGTGAGGCCGAGGACACCGCAGTGCGTGGGTACTACTGTCGCGACATGTTCGAGGTGTCGGTCCTCGGCCCGGTCGAGGTGCGTCGTGACGGCGTCGACGTCCCCGTGCCGTCGGGTCGGACCACCGACGTCCTGGTGCGCTTGGCCCTCGACGCTGGCCGGCCGGTGCCCGTGGACAGGCTCCTCGACGACGTCTGGCAGGGCGAGGTCGGCACCTCGCGCAACACCTTGCAGTCGAAGGTCTCGCAGCTGCGCCGCGCCCTGGGCGGCGCGGAGGCTGTCACCGCCGGTCCTGCCGGATACACCCTGAACGTCGACGTTGAAGGGGTCGATGCGCTGGTCGTCGCAGAGCTGGCTGCGCAGGCGAGTGAGGCCCGGCTCTCCGGGGACCACGAGACGTCGAAGGAGGCGGCGACCAGCGCCCTGGCGCGATTTCGTGGGGACGTGCTGTCCGGCGCGGGCGACGCCCCATGGATCCACCCGCACCGGACCAGGCTCGAGCAGCTCCGGCTGGGGCTCGTAGAGGACCAGCTGGCCGCCCGGGTGGCACTCGGAGGTGGCTCCGACGTCATCGCTGACCTGACCAGCCTCGTGGATGCGCACCCGCTCAGGGAGGGGTTGTGGTCGTCACTGATCACGGCGCTGTACCGATCGGGTCGGCAGGCCGAGGCCCTCGCCGCGTACACCCGGGTGCGGACCCTGCTGTCCGACGAGCTCGGCGTCGAGCCGGGGCCGGGTTTGCGCCGCCTCGAGGAGCAGATCCTGCGCCAGAGCCCAGCCCTGGGCGACAGGGAGGTCGTGCTCCTGCCCCCTCCGGGCAACCTGCCCTCACTGGTGGCCGATCTGGTCGGCCGGACCGACGACCTCGCCACCCTCGACCGGCTCGTCGCCGACCACCGCCTCGTCACCATCACCGGCACGGCCGGGGTCGGCAAGACCCGCACGGCGATCGAAGTAGGACGCCACCTGACCGCCTCGGGTGGGGTGTGGCTCGTGCGGTTGGATGCCGTCGCCGACGGGCGGGACGTGGCGCGTGCCGTCGAGGAGACGCTCCACGTGAGCGGTGGACAAGCCGCCCTGGTCGACCGTCTTTCATCAGCCGACGCCGTCCTGCTCCTCGACAACTGCGAACACGTCGTCGACGCCGTCGCCGGTCTGGTCACGGGCCTGCTCGACGCTGCGCCGACGCTGCGGGTCCTCGCCACCAGCCAGGTGGCCCTGCGTCTCGACGGGGAGGTCACCCATCCGTTGGAACCGCTGACCCAAGCGGATGCTGCGGTCCTCTTCGTCGATCGCGCCACCCGCGCCCGTGCCACCGCGGTCGCCAGCGACGACGACGAGGCCATCCAGGCGCTGTGCGCGGCGCTCGACGGGCTGCCGCTGGCCATCGAGCTCGCGGCCGCCCGCGTTCGGTCGTTGTCCGTGCAGGAGGTCGCGCGGCGCCTGGACGAGCACAGGTTCACCCTCCTGCGCGACCCCACCAGCCGCGCCCCCCAGCGCCGTCGCACGTTGGGCGCCGCCATCGGGTGGAGTTATGACCTGCTGTTTCCCGACGACCAGCGCGGGCTCTGGGCCCTGGCCGTCTTCGCCGGCGGTGCTCCGCTGCCGGCGGTCGAGCACGTCCTCGGCGTGCTGGGAGTGCCCAGCGGGGCAGCGCTCGACGTACTCGACCGGCTCGTCGAGCGCTCCCTCCTCACGGTCGAGATCGGAGCCGGTGGTTCGGTGCGGTTCCGGCTGCTGGACAGCATCCGGGCCTTCGCCCTCGACAGGCTGACGGCTGCGGGGGTCGAGGACGTCGCGCGCTTCGCGCACGCGCAGTGGTGGGACCGCGAAGCGTCCATGTGTCGCGGGCTGGTCCGCGGGCCCGGGCAGCCGGACGTCCTCGACGTCGTCCGCTCCGACCGCGCCAACATCGACGCCGCCCTGGCCTGGACATCGACGCATGACCCCGGCATGGGGCTGCGCACCGCGGTCGGCTTCGCCTGGGCCTGGGTCGTCCTGGGTGACGGCGTTGCCGGCTCAGCTCGCCTGCGAGAGGCGTTGGGAGCTGCCGGACCGGACCCCGATCGTGCCCTCGCGCTCGACGCACTGCTCGTAGCCGGGTGGCTGGAGGCGTCCGCGGGCAACGTCTCCCGGGCCCAGACCGACCTCGACCAGGCAGGCATCCTCGTCACCGCCGAGGACGACTCCGGCCGCGCGGACCTGCACCTCCACCTGGCGTTCCTCCGCATCCAGCAGGGACGCCCGGCAGACGTCCTCGGCGAAGCCGGCGCGGCACTCGCCCTCGACCGAGACCTCGGGCGCACATGGCACGTCGCCGCCAGCCTGTTGTTGTGCGCCTACGGCTCGATCATGGTCGGCGACACCGGGGCCGCATCGGCATCGGCGCAGGAAGCCCTCGACCTGCTCACCACCCTCCGCGACCCGTGGGGGCTCGTCCACGCGGGCGGGATCCTCGGCGCGGTCGCCCAGGCCGAGCACCGCTTCGACGACGCGGCGGCCGCCCTGAGCGCGGCGGCGCAGGAGTCGGAACGCAGCGGCTTCCTCGGCCAGGCGGCACTGCACCTCGCCCGATGGGGGCGCGTCGAGCAACAGCGCGGCAACCTCGACGCGGCCATCACCACCCTCGAGCGCGCCCTCGCCGCCGCCCATCGCGACGGCGACCAGCGCATCGCCGCCACGGCCCGAACCACCTTGGCCCGCATCCTGCGGGCGCGCGGCGAGGTCGTTCCTGCCCTGGCGCTCCTGCAGCTCAACGAGGCCTGGTACGACACCGCAGGCGGCGACGGCGCCCTGCTCACCAGGGCCCTCCTCGCGGCGCTGACCCAGGACGTTGGCGTACCGGGACCGAACCCATCCAGCGTCCTGGACGCGACCACCCTGGCTGGAGACGCCGAGGCGCGCCTGGTCGTCCTGGATGCCCTCGCCCGCGGCGCCCTCGAGCGAGGCGACGTCACTGACGCGTCGCGGCTTCTCGCCCTCGCCGACGAGCAGCACGAAACCATGCGTCACGTCGTGGACGACGCCGACCGCATCGACGCCGTGGCCGTGCGCGCAGCGGTCACGGGGTCGTGAGGTCCGCGGCCCCCTTCGGCGCTGGCGCACATTCTTGGCAGAAACGCCACCAATGCACCCGCTTGCGCGGCCCCCGCGCACATTCGTGGCGAAAGTGGCAGGAATGCACCTCACTGCCGGCGGGGGCTCGCCCAGAGGCGCCGAAGGTCAGTGGACGGAGGCCAGCAGAGCCCCGACACCGACGAACAGGCCGCCGAACAGGCGGTTGAGCCGACGCTGGCCGCGCTCGTCGTGGGTCAACCGGCGCAGGCCGCGCGCGGCCACCGCGAAGACGAACCACATGACCAGCACGTCGACGACGACCACCGTGGTCGCGAGCACGGCGTACTGCGTCACCAGCGGACGGTCGGGGCGGATGAACTGCGGGGTGAACGCGAGGAAGAAGACGACGGCCTTGGGGTTGGTCAGGTTGACCAGCACCCCACGCCGGAACATCGTCCAGCGGGATGCCTTGGCCTGGCGGTCGGCGTCGTCACCGTCGGCCCGAGCCTTCGACAGGAACTGGCGAACCCCGAGGAACACCAGGTAGGCGGCGCCCGAGTACCTCACGATGTTGAACAGCACCGGCGACTCGGCGACGATCAGCCCCACCCCGGCGGCCACGACGGCGATGTGCACCAGCAGGGCGAGCTGCTGCCCGGCGATGCCCCAGATCGAACGCGCCCAGCCGACACCGATCGAGTTGGCCATGGTGTTGATGGCACCAGCGCCCGGGGTCAGGGAGATGAGCACGGCGGCGCCGACCAGGGCGAGCCACAGCGACAGGGACATGGCTAAATTCTAGGGTCGCCGCGACGCCGCCTCGGACCACGGCCACCATGCGGTCACCACCACCAACGGGTATGCCG